>JBGMRO010000349.1:0-4886 GCA_048061555.1 Thiohalomonadales bacterium
GCTCTGGCCGTTTTGATCACCCGGCCTATTGGTCGCCATTTTTGATGATAGGGAATTGGTTGTAGTTTTTTTATTGATCTTTATCAGGCTCCGACATACCCGCATCACCATAAACCGACTCACCCGCGATTTTGTGGGACTCGCTGGCCCACTCACCGAAGTCGATCAACTTGCAACGCTCGCAGCAAAATGGACGCCAGGGGTTATCAGTGGACCAGGGGATTGATTTGCCACAGCTGGGACAATCGACATTAGTCGTCATAATATACAGCAACTCAATAAAAATTCTACGTGGTTTGTGGTTGCGGTGGGACGAGGTGATGTTGTGGTGTCCATAAACCGGATAGTAATCCGGTGTTTGCTACCGCTGATTTCGGCATAGTAGGGCGAATCCTGCGGTAAAGATACTGAGACTAATTGATTGGGCGTCTTGGTATTCAAATTTTGTTGATAGCTACCATTTGAGGCTACCTGTGGCGTCGCCCGCGAACTGTCACGTATCATACTTAGAATCAGTGAAATGGCGGTATCAAGATAAGCAAAGGACGAGTGCCAAGTCTCCAGGTCGGCTAAACGGCGTTCATAATCTTGGTTAAGCCAGTAACAATAATAGGGCGGATCAAATTGTGACAATCCACCCGGTGCTGAATTACGGTTGATGAGTATTTTTATAAATTCATTTTCTCTCAGTGATTTTCCAATCGGGCCATCTATCTCCCTAAATTTACTGCGCAGTTCGGAGATTTCAGTCAATACGCCTGATAGTTTGGCGGGCACCACCTTGGGAGAATCTTGCAGCCTTTGTAGCGCGCCGGTGATTCTATCTAATTCCTTCAAAATTTCTTTTTTGACATCTTGTTGTGAGACGAACTTCAATATTTCTATTAAGGTCATGATGGCGGTATGACTATAGGCAATAGAGTCCGTTTCTTTTTGTTTATTGAATTTCATAAACATGAATTCGAGACGCAGAAAAAAGCGTAATCGTTCATTCATGGGTAGTTCGTAACAAATGGTCGCATCGCTCATACTAGTATGTGTTCCACCTTTTAATAACTATAGCGCATAGTTCCAATAGAATTGTTGGCCTAAATTCAGCTAACGTGGGGTTATTTTACCTCAATTTGTGCCTAACGTGTATCCTTCGGCAAATATTACGTTATTTGCGCGATGTCGAGGATGCATCCAAGGCTGGCACAGATGAAAGCTACTAGCCGGATTTGGCCATGCGTAGGTATTTTTTGTGTAAGCTGTTAACTTGCTCGATCACAGTGTTTGAATCCTGCTCGTTGGTAATAATGTCGTCTGCATGGCGGCGCCTCTCTGCGGGTTTCGCCTGACAGCGGAGAATTTTCAAAATTTGCCCTCGGCTTAGCGGGTCTCGCTTTAGGACACGTTCGATGCGTATGGATTCCTCGGCATCAATCAATAAAATACGGTCGACGAGTTCCTGCCAGTTTTTTTCAATCAGTAGCGGGATCACCAAAATGCAATAGACGGCCTGTAATTCTGCGATATCTTGCAACATGACGGCCTTGATTGCCGGGTGCAGAATGGATTCAACGATGTCTTGGGTCTTGCTGTCTTCGAATAGCCGCTCTTGTAGGTGCTTGCGGCGCAGGCTGCCATCACTAGACAGTATAGATTGGCCTAACTTATTGGCAAGTTGCCGTAATGAGTCGCTGCCGGGAGCCAGAAGCTCACGGCTAATCACATCGGTGTCGATTATGGGTACGCCGAGTGAGCTAAAGGTCTCACTGACCAGGCTTTTGCCCGCGCCTATGCCGCCGGTTAGGCCAATTTTAAGCATGGTATAGAGGCTTCATCCCGGGACGGTGATACCCGAGACTCTCAAGTATAGTTCGATCAAATCTTTACCCCAAAATAGCGCAATCCAACCCGCGATGGCGATGTAGGGACCGAAGGGGATAGGGATATTTCGGTCTCGACCACGAAATACTATCAGGCTAATGCCTATGATGGCGCCCACTAATGAAGACAACAATACAATGATGGGCAATGCTTGCCAACCTAACCAAGCGCCAAATACGGCCAATAGCTTAAAATCACCGTAACCCATACCTTCTTTACCGGTGATCAGTTTGAACGCCCAATAGACACTCCAGAGCGTCAAATAACCCGCAATAGCACCGATAACGCTAGATTGCAGGTCGGTAAACAGGCCAAAAATCGCGATAATAATACCCAGCCACATCATGGGCAAGGTGATACTGTCGGGTAATAATTGATGGTCAAAATCGATTAGGCTGAGTGCGATGAGGCCCCAGCTTAAGATTAACACCATTAGGGTCTGCCAGCTGACGCCAAAATAGCTGGCGACAAAGAGAGAGATTAGCGCCGTCAGGGCTTCAACAATGGGGTAACGTTTCGAGATTGAGGTCTTACAATGGGCGCATTTACCACCTTGCAGCAAAAAACTAATGATCGGGATATTCTCGCGGGCCGTGATAAGGTGCTCACATTTTGGACAACGGGACCGTGGTACCATCAGGTTAAAGGTCGGCGCTGGTGTACCGGACGGCGCAGAATCAGGATCTGCCGTTGGATTGACTAATTCTTCACATTGCTCGTGCCAATCCCTGCGCATCATAACGGGCAGTCGATAGATCACGACATTCAGAAAACTACCGACCAAGGCACCTACAATAGTGACATAGACATAAAACAACCCCAGGTTTTGTTGCAGATAAGCAATCGTTTGCACGCTAATTTATCTCAAATAACCCACAAAAAAAATTGCACAAACCCCATACTTACCTTTCACCTAGAACCTATCTTTTGAACCTATGTTTTAAACCTTTTACCTTTAACCTAGAACCTTTTACCTGTGTTTAAACAACCTCACCCATCTTAAAGATCGGCAAATACATCGCGATGACCAAACCACCGATCAATACCCCCAATATCGCCATAATAATGGGCTCTAGCAGTGAGCTTAGGCCATCGACCATGTTGTCGACTTCCTCTTCATAAAAATCAGCGACCTTGGCTAGCATGCCATCGACCGTTCCCGTTTCCTCTCCGATCGCGATCATTTGTATCACCATATTTGGGAATAGGCCGCACGCGCGCATGGAAATGTTCATTTGTGTACCCGTGGAGATTTCATCACGTATTTCCAATATCGCCTTGGTATAGACCACATTACCGGATGCCTCTGCGACGGTTTCCATGGCCTCAACCAGGGGCATACCCGCGGCGAACATGGTAGAAAGTGTGCGTGCGAAGCGTGCGATCGTCGCCTTGGTAATAATCTCACCGATAATGGGTAACTTTAGGATCATAATATCCAGCAACTCGTTGAACTTTCGCGAGCGCCTTTTAAGTTGCATAATACCCCAGCCTGCGGCACCCAGTCCGCCGAAGATGAGGTACCAAAATTCGGTAAAAATCTTAGACAATGAGACCACAAATGCCGTCAATGCGGGTAGGTCTGCCCCAAAGTTCTGAAACATACTCTCGAACTGTGGAATAACAAAAATCAATAAGATCGCAGTAATAATAAAGGAGACCACTACAATCGCGGCGGGGTAAAACAGGGCCTTCTTAATCTTGCCTTTAATGGCCTCTACTTTTTCTTTGTACGTGGCAATCTTGTCGAGTAGATTTTCCAGGATACCCGCCTGCTCACCGGCATGCACCAGGCTACAAAAGAGATCATCAAAATACAGAGGGTGTTTGGACAGTGCCTGAGCGAGCGCCGTACCACTCTCGACATCGGCCTTGATTTGCATAATGAGCACCTGCATGCTCTTGTTTTCATGGCCACGACCGACAATTTCAAACGCTTGTACAAGTGGTACACCTGCGGTCATCATGGTGGCGAGTTGGCGACTAAAGACGGCGATATCCTTGGTGACGATTTTTTGTTTAGGGGCACCAAATAATGGCGCGGATTTTTTCTTGATTTTGAGAGGCGTGATACCCTGACGCCGAAGATCGGCCTTCACCAGCGCCATATTCGGCCCAGAAAGTACCCCTTTTACCCGCCTGCCTTGACGATTTGTGCCTTCCCAGGTAAATGCTGCTTGTTTTGCGCTACTTGTTGCCATAATCGATTATTCCTTGGTGACTCTGTTGACTTCCTCTAACGAGGTTACGCCCTGGCGGACTTTTTCTAATCCGGACTGGCGTAGATCGGGTATTTTTTCCTTCTGTGCCTGCTCTGCTAATTGTAAGGCGTTGCCATTTTCCATAATAATTTGTTGCATTGTCAATGAGATCGGCATGACTTGATAGATGCCCACACGACCCTTGTAACCGTTGGTGCAGTTGTCGCAGCCCACCGGCCCATAAACGCGTAGTGTTGCGACTTCGTCTTTACGAAAGCCTTCTTCCAGCAGCGCCTCTTGGGGGACCTTTGTGGGTTTTTTGCAGTCAGGACAAAGTCGACGTGCCAACCGTTGTGCAATAATCAGAGATACCGCCGAGGCGATATTAAATGGTGCGACACCCATGTTGATCATCCGCGAGAGCGTTTGCGGGGCATCGTTGGTATGCAGGGTAGACAGCACCATATGACCGGTCTGAGCAGCCTTAATCGCGATTTCAGCGGTCTCGAGGTCACGAATTTCCCCGACCATAATCACATCGGGATCTTGGCGTAAAAAGGCCTTAAGGGCCGACGAAAAAGTCAAACCGACTTTATTGTCGACATTGACCTGATTGATACCGGGCAGATTGATTTCGGCAGGGTCTTCCGCGGTCGATATATTGCGGTCTTCGGTATTGAGAATATTGAGACCGGTATAGAGTGAGACCGTCTTACCACTACCCGTGGGGCCAGTTACCAGGATCATGCCCTGGGGTTGCACCAGCGCCTCCATAAAATGATCTTTCTGAAAGGGTTCATAACCCAACGCATC
>JBGMRO010000350.1:0-4876 GCA_048061555.1 Thiohalomonadales bacterium
CTTGGTATAAGGCCTATCCCGGAAATATGCGTAAGGTCGAAAATTATGGTGAAATCTATAAGACCTTAAAAGGTGGCTCATGGTGGGATTGTTCATTTTATAAGTGTGGGATATCGGCACCCTTATATAATCGATCTTTTTTTTACAGAAAAACCAAAAATAAGAGCTTTGGTTTTCGCTGTGCAAAAGATGTGTAACCCGTAGTGATCAAAAAAAATAATAATAGGAGTCACATTGTGAGTTTAAGGAAAATGAATGACTGCCGGATCAGGATAGTTTTTATTTTGGTCTTACTAGTATCGACTAACACGACCGCAATCGAAAAACCGTTGGCAATTTCTGGTGATAGTATTATTAGCGAAAATAAACACAATATGATTCGTATCCCTGCGGGGGAGGCGATCGTGGGTAGTAATAAAAAAGAAAATCTAAACAAAGGTAAAGATTTTGGCAACGTCAAGGCGTGGTATCTGGATGAACATCCGCAGCGCAAGGTAAAAATTGACGCATTCTGGATCGATAAATATGAGGTCAGCAACGAACAGTATCGAGAATATTATAAGGCGGTAAACGTCAATATTCCCGATAGTTGGATGGAGAAAGGGTATGTGCTGAGTCTACAAATGAAAAAACTGCAATCAGCGAGTGTAGCAGACCTGCGTAAATTGGCAGTACAGGTGTTCAAGCTCGATCTTGATACTCGAAAAATGAGCAAGCCGCAATTGCTAGATGCGATGGAAAAACACATGCAGGTATTCGACAAAGTCCCGGTAAATTACGTGAGCTGGTTTGATGCCTATGGATTTTGCCAGTGGCGGGGAAAACGTCTACCCAACGAAGTGGAGTGGGAGCGGGTCGCCCGTGGCCTAGAGGGTCGAGAATTCCCCTGGGGCAATGAGTGGAAACCTGGTATGAGCCATACTGGCGAAGAGGAATGGGAAAGCGGTGCTGCACCCGTGGGTTCATATAACACCGATAAAACAGCTGAGGGCGTTATGGACCTCGCCGGTAATTTGAGTGAATGGACCAATGACTGGTACCAGGCCTACCCAGGCTCAGATTACAAAACAGCAGATTTTGGAGAAAAATTTAAGGTCGCACGTGGCGCAGGTTGGAGCGGCGCGACGGGTCACTATGCACTCAAGCTGTTTCAGCGCGGCGCGTACCGGAATAACCTGGACCCGGAAAAAACCTATGATGATGTGGGTTTTCGGTGTGCGGTTAGTGAAAATTAAAAAATAGGGCTGGTTTCTTGCATTAGGGGCTAGGAGAGAGGTTAAAGGTAAAAGGTTAAAGGTTAAAGGTTAAAGGAAAGGATCTAGGTTAAAGGAACAAGGAAAAAAGAGTTTAAAGTCACACTTGTGACCGCATATACTCTTCACGAATCACGAATCACGAATTAAAACAAAGGAATAAGGCGTACATGACTGACAATGACAAATCCGCGCACCCGGGTATGGGTCCTATAAACGACACATTGCTGACACGTGAATCGTGGAAAATATTTCAGATCATGGCGGAGTTTGTGGAGGGTTTTGAGCGCATGGCGCGTGTGCGACCCTCGGTAAGTATCTTTGGTTCTGCGCGTACCCCGGTGGATCATGCCTATTATAAGCTTACCGAGAAAATCGCTCGCAAACTATCCGACTCAGGTTTTAGCGTCGTTAGTGGGGGTGGTCCAGGTATCATGGAGGCGGCGAATAAGGGCGCCTTTGCGGGTAAATCTCCCAGCATCGGGGTCAATATAAAACTACCCAATGAGCAGTCGGGTAATGGTTACCAGGATATCTCGATTACATTTCGACATTTTTTCTCTCGCAAGGTTATGTTCGTAAAGTATGCTGCGGCATATGTGGTCATGCCAGGGGGGTTTGGTACGCTAGATGAATTGGCGGAAATTCTCACATTAATACAAACTGGCAAGACGCGGCGTATTCCTATTATCTTGGTACACCGCCCGTATTGGGAAGGACTAGTGGAATGGTTCAAACAAAGCCTGTTGGCTGACGGTATGATAAACGCGGCCGACTTGGATTTATTCCAGATACTGGATGATCCGAAAGACATTGTCGAAGCGATATTTAGCCACTATGAACAGAGTGGTTTTGAACCTTCTGAGGAAGAACAGCAAATCATGTTGGATTTATAGGCGCGCCTGAAGAGCCATTCAATTTGGGTGAGCAGGACGTGTAGATACAATCTAAACTTAGGTTTGTCACACAATTTAGCCGCGATGGCCCATGCACTTCACTTGAGTGAATAATTTTCGGTATAGTGCGTACCATGTCAGTATATACCCGAGTACCCCACTACGACTTAGGCGAATTTTTGTCGTTATATCATATCGGCAGCATGACGTCGTTTGACGGCATTCAAGAGGGTATCGATAACTCCAATTATTTTTTGAGCACCACGCAGGGTGACTATGTATTGACTGTGTTCGAGACACTGAGCATGGATGAAGTCCCATTATGTATGGAACTCATGCACTATTTGTCACGACATGGCGTGCCGTGCGCAGAACCTGTGGCAAGCAACAGTGGGCGTTATGTGATGACGTTAATGGGGAAGCCAGCGAGCATTGTGCTACGTTTACAGGGTGAGAGTATCAACGAGGCAGGTCTTGAGCATATTTCCGCCTTGGGCGCAGCTATGGCGCGTTGGCACAGTGCAACCGATGAAAAACTGGGTATAGCGGGATTTGCGAGACAGCGCGAAGATCGATATGGTAAAAAATGGTGTCGACGGACGGCGCAATTATTGATGCCCCAATTATCCGTAGATGAACAAAATTTATTAAAAGAAGAGCTTCGTTTACACCGGTATTATACCCATTCTAAATTACCGCTGGGAATAATCCACGGCGATCTTTTTCGCGATAATGCGCTATTTGAGCAAGGGCGGCTCAGTGGCATCATCGATCTCTATGATTGTTGCAGCGGGCCGTTCCTGTACGATATTGCAGTGGCCGTCAATGATTGGTGTCGGGATCACAGGGGCGAGCTAAATATCAGAAAAACAGAGCAATTTTTGGCGAGTTATCATAACGTACGTCGCTTAAATGCGACCGAACGCGGTGCTTGGCCGATATTATTGCGGGCTGCGGCGCTGCGTTTTTGGTTGTCGCGCTTGCAAGTTAGGCAAAATCCACAACGGGCTGATTTGCGATTGAAAAAAGATCCCTTACAATACAAAAATATCTTACAAAACTGTATTTTAGAGGAATCTTTGTTGACAACATTATGGGTTAACTAAGTAGTAATATGCGAGATTTACGCGTAATAAGACAAGAGTATACTTATATAAATAAACACTATGAAAACTTGACAGAGGGCGGCCACAATGGCATAAAAGGCCCCACAGGTTGGCAGTTAATTCTGTGGGGCCAAATTCAAGATCGAGCTGTGCATCGAATGACGATAAATGTATCGATCTTGGATATTAAGAAATATCTCCAAAAGTTGGTCGGAAACGAAAGTTTAAGAAGCGATAAATACGTATTGGGGAGGAGCGCGCGCGCGAGCGCTCGCATGGGTATAATAAACGTTTTAGGGGAAAACTATGAAAAAATGGTTAGCCATTCCAGCTGCGGTTGCAGTATTAGCTTTATCTGGTCAAGTAAACGCAGATTTGGATTTAGCCAAAAAAAGTGGTTGCTTAGCATGCCATAGCGTAGAAAAGAAAATTGTCGGTCCTGCATGGAAAGACGTAGCTGCGCGTTACAAGGGTAAAGATGTTAAGGCTACTTTGGTTGATAAAATCAAGAAAGGCGGCAAGGGTAATTGGACTGAAGTCACTAAGGGTGCGCCAATGCCTCCATACTCGCCTCGTGTATCCGATGAAAACATCGGTAAGTTAGTCGATTTCGTACTTAGCTTAGCTAAATAATCGAACTAGCAGTACACCAAGATTAGCCGACACGTACGTTATTATGTGTCGGCTTTTTTGTGCCCGCTAAATGTTGAACCTACTCGGTAACGGTTCCTGCGTTGCCCTATCCTACCTCCTACATCCATGCTGAAGCCGTTCTCGTCATGGAATGTCCCTCTTTATTGGCAGCGTTTCAACTGATATAGTCGGTTGAATATTTTTCGTTGGTCTATTTTAACCTCAGAATATGTATAATCCGCTACGCAATACCAAAAATTGTGTTGCCGGGGTAATGCTTATATACAAGTAAATATTTGCCAGATTTTTCTTCGTATTCAATTTATTTTGCAAAGAAGGGCACGGAAAAACTGTAAACTATTGTAATATAACAATATAATATGGTTATTAGCGTATTCTAAGACATTACCTCCGGTAATGAATATGTATTATTAACTATTTATTCACAAAGTTATCCACAAGTTACTTGGGCAAAATTTGAAAAAAGTGTATTGTATGTAAATTGTACATTTACAGGGTAGCGGATTAGCAACCTGTGCGAGCATGGACTTTTTGAAACCCCATAAAGAGGGGCAGACCCGCAAACTAATGTGTTAGGTTTACAGGGTAGGCTTATCCAACGCAGGTTCGTATGCGGCAGAATTTCACACGGAATATGCTAATTTGAATGCAAATACCTTGGTCGACAATAGATAAAAAAATTGCACAAAGCATTGCTGAGCCGGTGGATATTGAAACTCGCCAGCCGGTTTCAGGCGGGTGCATTAATCACGCCTATGCCTTGCGCGGGCCGCGAGCCGGGTTTTTTGTTAAAATAAACTCGTCACAGAGAGTCGATATGTTTGCAGCCGAATTCGCGGGCCTAAACGAACTACGTAAATCGAAAACCCTGCGCGTGCCGAAGCCTTATAGTTTCGCAGTGGTAGACGGTAACGCTTTTTTGGCAATGGAGTTGTTAAACTTAAGCGCTGGAGATAGTTCGAGTATG
>JBGMRO010000351.1:0-1841 GCA_048061555.1 Thiohalomonadales bacterium
GGACGGCATGACCGAGACATTAAAACAGCTGAAAATAGCGCCTTTTAATTGAGTTGGCATCCGCGTAGGGCGTCACTTCACTACTATTATCATTTATAAATTTTTAAAACCACTGAGACAATAAAATGGCAATATCAACCCCTAAAAATATGGACATCACTGGAAAATTTATTATTTCCATTATTAGTGGTCTGATACCGCCCAACGCACAGCCGACGGTGTACAGCGAATTGCTAGCTCTAGCTCGGATTTAATGTCACTCTCCAATGAATTAGGCGGTATTGTGCAGACGTTTAAGGTCTAACTTTTTTTGTAGTTAGATGAGTACGTGGCCTATAGGCCACGTACTCTTTTTTAATTTTCGAAATAAATCAGCCCATCAATTACCGCTAGCCTATCCCACCACTAAGCTTATCCTCCCAGAAGAAATACCATAGGCTTTAGAAGTACATAATCCTCAATAAATCACTCGAAAATAATCTCTTCACAACCGGCAAGAAAATTGCATCGTCCTTTCGAATAACACCCGAATAGGGTCTTATTTAAACAATAGTTTGGCTGATCTTTGTGGGTAACCTATTCACCTAAATCAGTTTTCCTTAATTAAGTCATTAATAACAATGTAGCAGACGAGGCAGCCGCATGACCCTACAAGATAGCTTGGACATTAAAGGAAAATTCATCGTATCCATCGTCGGTGGTCTTATTGTTTTATTCTCGATTATGGCCGTCATACTTGTTGGACAACAACAATCCGCCCTGGAAAAATTGCTACAAACCGCCCAACAGGTGGTGGAAAAGAGCGCTGCAGGCAATTCCCGTGTAACCCTAGATAACGAAAAATTAAAAATTAAAAGTATAACCAATTTGTTGACCCAGATTTCGGCAGGCCCGGTATCTGAGTTAGAAATAGACGCATTGGAGGGTTACGCCAGCGCCATTCTCGAAGACGCTAATTTTAGCTATATCGGATTCTCCGACGCAGAATCAACGCTACTCAGCGCTAAGGGTGACTTGAGCTCGGTTGATCCCGAAAATGTAATTACTAATAAACTGCTGCTCGAAGATATCGAGCTCGGTTCGCTAACGGTGGGTTACAATTTCGACCATGCAAACGACTATGCGGACAAAGTCGCTATAGAACAGCAATTGAATTTCACTAAGATGCAACAAGCTAGCGATAATTCTCTCACCACGGCAAAGATCAGTTTGGCGATAATTATGGTGATCATGAGCATCGCGATTGCATTTTTCGTTTCCTTTTTGTTTAAACTCATTGTCTGCGACCGTTTGTCCACACTGGAATATCGTATTAAAGAAATTGCCCTCGGTGACGGAGATCTACGTAAACGCATTGAGGTCCATTCTACCGACATCATCGCCCGTATCGGTGGACACTTGAATACGCTTCTAGAAAAACTACAAAACACCGTCAAACAAGTGGTCCATTCGTCACACGAACTCACCACGGCCGCAGAGGAAATGAGCGTGGTAACCGCGCAAGAAAGTGAGAATATTGCCGCACAAAAAAATCAAATTGAACAGTCGGCCGCCGCTATTAGTGAAATGTCGAGCACTGTGCAAGAGGTCGCTCGTAATGCAG
The DNA here is from genome assembly GCA_048061555.1 of Thiohalomonadales bacterium. GTDB lineage: Bacteria > Pseudomonadota > Gammaproteobacteria > SZUA-152 > SZUA-152 > JBGMRO01. The sequence continues at coordinate 1,604 of JBGMRO010000351.1, forward strand.
TCACCGCAGCGGACGCTGCAAAAAAAGCCGATGACGAATCCAACGTGGGTATGTCGGTTGTGCGTCAAACCGTAGATTCCATCAATGAATTGGCGCAAGAAGTCGAAAAAGCGTCCGATGTCATCCAGACGTTAGAAGAAGACAGCAATGCGATCGGTGTCATTTTAGAGGTCATTCGAGGAATAGCAGAGCAAACCAACCTTTTGGCACTGAATGCCGCCATCGAGGCGGCCCGAGC
>JBGMRO010000351.1:1941-4871 GCA_048061555.1 Thiohalomonadales bacterium
ATCGCCAATGCCGCAGACGAACAACGATCGGTATCCGAAGAAATCAACCGCAATATCATGGCCATTAGCGATACCGCGCAACGCTCAACGACAGGTGCAGAGCAAATTTCCAGCGCTAGCAAGAACCTGAAAAATCTCTCGGCCAATCTAGTCGATATCGTAAAATCCTTCCAAGTGTAAACCTCGGTACTATCGAAGAATATTCAGAAGGTTTGTAATTTAGGTACACTCGCCGATTTCGTGCTTAGTGTTGGCTTTTGTGTTGGCTTCGGTGTCGCTGTTGACAAAGTACGAGGCGCACCGAGTGTATTGAGGTGAGGTTTATTAATTTTCAGTGTCCCGCTACTGCGCTTTTCTGCGCTACCACCCAAATGATTTTCAGTATTACTATTCACCCGCCCCGCTAAGGCGCTCGCATTTTTCAAGATTAGATCTTCGCTTGCTTTGTTCATGACAATAAGACTAATGCGTCGGTTAATTGAATTATTGGGGTTTTTCTTGTCAAATAACACCGTAGAGGCCAGTCCGACCACCTTCGCGACCTTGCTAGCAGGCACCCCGCCCATCACCAATGCGCGTCGTGAAGCATTCGCCCTATCGGCGGATAATTCCCAATTGGTATCACCATTAAAGCTTCGAAAGGGAGTGGCATCGGTATGCCCCGTCAGACTGATCTTGTTAGGCACCTTGGCAATCAGTACCGCGATTTCCTTCAAGATCTCCAAGGTATATGGCTTTAAGCTGGAACTACCGCTGCTAAACATCGGTCGGTTTTTCTTATCGACGATTTGTATGCGTAGGCCTTCGGCGGTGATATCCAGTAACAGCTGGTCCTTAAAGAGATTCAATGCCTTGCTATCAGAGATGGCCTTTTCGAGATCGAGTTTCAATGCCTCCAGACGCTTTGCATCTTTTTTCTTATCTTGTTCAGTGATTTCGCTATCACTAGAGGACGGATTGCTATCCTCAAAGTTTCTATCTTGATCGGATTTGCCCGATTTCACTTCCTGACCTTCACCACCGAGCTTTATCATACTGGTACTCGCACCACCCGGTCCTTGCACGGCGCTAGGGTTTTCAAAATAATCCGAGATTGCCTTTTTTTCGCCCTCGGTGGTCGAACCCATTAACCATAAGAGCAGAAAAAACGCCATCATCGCGGTGACAAAATCGGCAAATGCGACTTTCCAGGCACCACCGTGGTGTCCATGGGCGGCCTTAACAATTTTTTTGACTATGATGGCCTGGTCATTCGCCATGACCGTTACCTCGAAAACCGATATGAAATCAGCACTGGAATCATTTGGGCTGTTTCTTAACGTGTTTCTCTAATTCTTGAAAGCCCGGCCTTAGGGTCGATGAAATAGTCTTGCGACCAAATTCTACCGATATCTGCGGTGCATAGCCGTTTAGGTTTGCCAATAAACAGACCTTAATACATTCATAAAATTTTCCTTCATCATGCGCCATGTGCTCCAACATTGAGGCCATCGGTCCCACAAAACCATAAGCAAGCAAGATACCTAGAAACGTACCCACCAATGCGGCCGCGACATGTGCACCGAGGATCTCGGGTGGCCCACCGATTGAGCCCATGGTGATGACAATCCCCAATACCGCTGCCACGATACCAAATCCCGGTAAGGCATCTGATACCTTTGTCAACGCGGCCGGCGCGGCACCAATTTCATGGTGATGGGTCTCCAGTTCGATATCCATGAGATTTTCCAACTCAAACGGGTTCATGGTGCCACTGACCATTAACCGCAAATAATCTGAAATAAAGTCCAAGACGTGATGATCGGCCAGTATTTTGGGGAATCGTTTAAAAATTGCACTCTTTTTCGGGTCTTCGATATCACCTTCAAGTGACATCAAACCATCCTTGCGCGCCTTCGCAAAGAGTGAAAACATGAGGCCCAATAAATCCAGATAGATCGCTTTATTGTATTTTGAGCCTTTCAACAACATCGGGATCGACGCGAGCGAATCTTTGATAATATTGCTCGGATTTGAGACCACAAAGGCGCCAAATGCCGAACCACCGATAACCAGCAACTCATACGGCTGCCACAGCGCCATCGGCTCTCCGTGCGAAAGAATGAATCCACCAATTACGCTACCGATGACGACAATAAAGCCAATTATTAATTTCATGCGACGATATTTCCCTGCAAAACCTAGCTATTTCGAAGCTATAGCGGCAAAAAAATGCCTCGCTTGAGCGATTCGGGAGAATAATCCACCTGCAAAGATGGCCATCAAACAAATTTATAACCTTAGTTTTTAAGATGTTATGGAACCACGTCATACCGGCACTCAGTTGCCGCGCATCCGACGTTTTGCGGAGGAAAAATAGGTAAGAAACGCAAGAATGCCTACAGATTGCATGAGAAAAAATGACAAATATTGCTTCGATCCGAAAACTAGTTTACTCTAGCGCGCTGTCCGATTCGTGCGTTGAAGGCGGACCGACTATTGTGGAGAGGTGTCTGAGTGGTCGAAGGAGCACGCCTGGAAAGTGTGTGTACGTTTACTCGTACCGAGGGTTCGAATCCCTCCCTCTCCGCCAATATTTCGCAACGATGCACAACGCACACGGTTCGGTCAGCAAAGTGTATTTATCGACAGAATAAATACCTTCTATGGTGGCCCTTATTGGTCCCCTTGCAACGAAATACTGTGAACCCCGTCAGGCCCGGAAGGGAGCAGCGGCAGCAGTGGACTCGGGTGCCAGGTGTGGCTGATAGGGGCTGCCACCCTTATTTGTATCTCTTCTAAGACAACGCCTCTCGAGTGTCCATCTATTAGCAATAGCTTATTCTGCGTAATTTGCAGAATATATACCCAAAGCGTCTAAGATTTAGGCTTTATTGCCGTCCTATTTTATCCATAGCTTCGTTGAAATTCCTTGCAATAGGCCGACTATT
>JBGMRO010000352.1:0-4853 GCA_048061555.1 Thiohalomonadales bacterium
ACCAAGGCGGGAGCGAGTGGAAAATAGGCATACAAATCTCGTAGGGTAATCTCACCAGCTGCCCTTCCATCACGAAATGTCTTGCCGGCGGGTACGTCATTGGCCGAAAGTATCGGGGTATCGAAACGAAAACCGTTGGTCATAGAAATATCAACACCCGACCACTCGGTCTGGTTGGCAACTACGGGGTCTAGTGTCGCCCTAACCGAATCGGCGATAAAATTATTCATAACACCCTCCAGCAGATCATGTCGACGCAGCAAAATATCCGTACTGCCCACGATAGTATCGATATCATCAACTAATTGATGGCCGCGCTTTGTGGTATCACCACACTCGTTCGCCGGACAAAACCCTACGGGTAAATAGCTGTGTCGTATAAATTTACCGTCCTTACCGGCGATAAAATATTCTTCTTGTTCGTCCACGAGTGCCTTGATGGTTGGATCTTCGGCGATATCATCATCGACAGGGATAGCCTGCCAAGCAAAATCTTTAATTTTTCCGCCCTCGACCTTAAGATCAAGACGCCCGACGTACAAATCTTCACCTGCCTCAACAATAATAGCCGCGCCTTTCTTAAGGCGTTTCTTATCCGCGTCGGTAAGTCTTTCATCGGGTGTGGTGTAGCTATAGCCGTTGGCATCGGCGAGTATGGCACCTAGTGTCACCTCATGTGAATGAGCAGACAAGATGATGTCGATAGACTTGAATTCTCTGCCAAGTTGCACGTTTTGAGGTAGCCCCAATTCAGATTGCACCACAATTATCGTTGCCCCTGCAGCTTGCACTTGGTCTATGATGCCCGGTAATTCAGTATACCCTTGGGTAAACTTAAAACCGGCGCTAAAAACCGGTGACTGCTGTGGCACAATTGCCGCCGTTATACCGATTACCGCAACCTTAGTTCCATTAACTTCAAAAATCTTATAAGGATCGAGCACCCGCTTGCCACGCAATTGTGGGGGCAGGGGCGCCGCGTTATAGAGATTGATCGCCAATACGGGAAAATTAGCCTTGCTTACACCCGGTACGCCGTCTGCGTTGATCATCACCTGGACATTTGCGGGTAGTGGAGGATAGGGTGGGCGTGGCGCAAAACGATGCCTGAATACCACTGGACCATAACCGAACTCCCAGTTGCCTGGTGTGTAGGCATCCAGGCCCAAGGCATTGAATGCGGGCATGATCGCGTCACCCATCGTAAACAATACCTCTACATTGCCATGTACTGTATCACCAACCGCCAGAGCGAGACTATCGGGATTGTCTGCGCGGATCTCATTTACGATCGTGGCCACCTTAGCAATACCGCCACCCTGGGTGACAATACGTTCAGAGCCATCCGTATTGATAATAACACCGGCGTGAGGTACTAAATTACCGTGCAAGTCTGAGACCTGGATAATTGTGATCGTGCTATCGTCCGCAAACACGGCCGTCGTAGCGAACATGCATGTACTCAGTAGAACTGTAGAAATTCGCTTAGATAGCGTTAGCTTTTTATTACATCGACTTATTTTCATAATGTTTACCCCTATTGGTCATATCTACCTACAGCGATATGATCTTTGATGCTAGACAATATACGTCGCTCTGGACCCGCTACACTGAAGTGAGCCCACCGACTTTTGTTCAAATTTTAAACAAAAGCATTCGTAATGCAACGTTGGCTCTACGTTCTAGCAACACTTGTATAATAATTACGCAACTAGAACGCTTCCAAATCCACACCATCATAATAACCCTTTAAACGGAATGATAGAGCAAAGAATATTTATATCTGAAACAGACAAAATGATAGGGGCATAATGATGGGGGGTATACGCGATCTACACCGTGAGATTTATTATCTGCGTGTTCAAATTAGCCGAAAAATCAAGCGAGTACCCGTCTATTAGCAATTGCTCAATCGATGTAATTTGTAGATTATCGGATTGAACTCGAACTCAAGTTTTGAATTGCGCCACCAAACTCGTAAGCTCACCGGCGAGGTTTTCTAAATCGGTGCTCGAAGACAACGTTTGCTTCGCACCCACTGACGTTTGTTCGACCACGTGACTTATATTTGTAATATTTTTGTTTATTTCTTCTGCGACCCGACTTTGCTCATCCGCCGCATTCGCGATCTGAATATTCATATCTCGAATCGTCGTGACGGCATCCGCAATCGCTTGCAGTGAATGACCCGCCTGACTCGCTTGTGCAACACTATTTTGGCTGCGTTCACTACTTGTCTCCATCGCTTGTACTGCTTGCCGAGCGCCATTTTGCAGTTTTTCAATAACTTGCTGGATCTCCTGTGTTGATTGTTGCGTTCGGCTTGCGAGTGTGCGAACTTCATCGGCGACGACTGCAAATCCACGACCTTGTTCGCCTGCACGTGCAGCCTCAATGGCTGCATTTAGCGCCAGTAGATTTGTTTGTTCCGCGACGCCACGAATAACTTCCAACACCGTACCGATATCTCCGGTATCGGACTCAACCTGACTAATGATGGTCTTGGCGTTTAATATTTCGTCGGCTAGTGTCGAAATACTACTGACGACCTGTTCAACCACATTTTTTCCATTGAGTGCTTCGTCATCTGCACTCTGTGCGGCGCTAGAGGCCTCGTTTGCATGCCTAGCAACCTCTTGTACCGTTGCCGTCATTTCGTTCATGGCTGTTGCAACTTGTTCGGTTTCTGATTGTTGAGCTTGTACCCCATCGCTGGTATCCCGGGTAATCGACGACATATTTTCAGCGGCACTAGTCAGATGGGATGTAGAAGCAGAAACCTGCGTAATGATAGTATGTACTTTTTCAGCAAAAAGATTAAAGGCGATTGACAGTTTTGTAATTTCATCATTACCGGTTTCTTCTAGTCTCTGTGTTAAGTCGCCTTCACCTTTGGCGATATCATTCATCGCATTAACGGCATTAGAAATCGGATTGGTAATGGATCGTCCTATGGTCCAGGATAAGGCTAATCCGATAAATAGCGCCAAACCGCCCACCAATAATGTTAAATTTCGAGTATCACTAATGGCTGTAACTGACTCGGTCCGATCCATTGCTATTTCCATAACACCAATGGCATTACCCGAATAATCGGTCACTACTCGACCGTAGGTTGCATAGGTCACATTACCTATTTCGGCAATTCCGACCAACGAGTGTCCGTTTTTCGCTTGCTCAATCTGCTCTGGATTTAGTAAACTTTGCGAACCTAGCGTTGATCCGAAAGTCTCAAATCTCCCATTGCGTTCCACATGTAGCGCGATATCAACACCATATTTTTCCTTAAAACTATCGAAAAAACTTTGTCCAAATGACATGCCAAATTCAACTGAACCTATGTGTTTATTCTTGTTAAAGACGGGAACCAGACCACGTATCCCTAGTCCTGCAACGCCTTTCTCCAGACCGAGTATCGGCTTCAAATTTTCATTGGTGGCTAAGATTGTTTTTCGAAACGATGATAAATCATCACCAAATTTATTTGGTTTATGTGCGCGCAAGAATGAAACCGCCGGCGCCAAATGAAATTGAAACTGTCGAACGGAATATCGTTTTTCTAGCTCCTTAAATAAGGGGACCGTTATCGATGCAAGCTCTTTACGTTTTCCTTCCGCAAAAGCGGTCTGTATTCTAGAATCCGAGGCGACAATATAGCTCATTGCTTGCGCAAGACGACCCTCAGAATTAATTTCTGCGATTGCACTTTGATATAAATCTTCTAGTGCGCTTTGTTCAGTTTGATGCACAACATCGGAAACTTTCATAATAACAATAGGAATAATCATCGCTAATACAATGATTAATACCAAGCTGAATCCTAGACTCAACCGCGTACCTATCCGCATATTTCTTAACATAAATATCACACCTTTATTTTAAGTGATTACTTACAAACATCATTATTTATGCAAAATACACACCTAGATTCAGAAAACTCATTGATAAACAAGACTTGGTAGGGGATAACCGAGTTTATTAAGGCTACTGCGAGTACCTGCGAATACCTCGCCCCAGGGGACCGTGGAGACCAGGGCTAGTAAACCTTCAAGTTTATTGGGGATGCGCAGTAGTAAATCATACGGTGGGGGTCAAGTCTATACATTAATTATTAAATTAACGCTATTGACTAACTCTCGTAGTGACTTATCCTGTTCAAGCTGCTTAGCAAACCGGTTAGTCAACCCTGATACGCTACCATAGTGCGCCAGCCCAAAAGCCTCGGCAATTTCTGATAGTGGTTTTCCGGTCTTTTTATGAGATACATATATCGCGGCGCTGCGAGCCGCGTTGCGCCTGCCTCTACCGCGTGGAACATTGAATAAACTGGTCTCTGTCACCTGGAATACACTCGTAACCGCCTGAATGACTTCGTCGAAACTGATATCTAGGTTTTTGTGCGGATGATCGGGTATTTCTCTGTGAGGCTCTACGCCTTTACTCACGTTCTTAACAAAAGAGTCTGTTCCAAGAATCGGTATTGTACGTTTTTTACCGTAAAATTCCGCAGTCATCTGATCTATTCCGTCTTCTACGAAGGCGCGATACCGCTGGACTTGGTTGCGTACCCCGATCATATGGAGTGTTTTTTTAGTACTAAGCCAGGCAGGACTGCTCCTATGTTCAATAAAACTTGCATAGCTGGACCAAGGGTAACGTTCTGCCTTACGAACAACTCCATCCTCTACCGGGTTTCGATGAATATATCGGCTTACATTTAGCAAATACGCGTCGGCTTCTATAAGGATAGCCTTGAACCGGCCACGAAATAGGGGACCGTCGGATCCGATATCGCGATTGTAGCGCTGCGTATAAACGCCATTGAGGTGACGCATTGAACGACTAAGGTTACC
>JBGMRO010000353.1:0-4845 GCA_048061555.1 Thiohalomonadales bacterium
GGTTTACCACCCGAATTACCTGGCATGCAAGGCGCCGATCTTACGCAGCGACAGACCTGGTGGTTAATGACGGTAATCAGTACCGCCGCTGGTCTCGCCAGTATCGCCTTTGCCGATAAGTACTATAAAATATTGGGTGTCGGACTCCTGTTGATTCCGCATGTTGTCGGTGCCCCACGGCATACCGCTACGGTTTTTAGTCACCCCGACGCCGCCGTGGTCGCAAGCTTGCAATCACTACACGGTCAATTTATTCAACTCGCTGCGTTGGTAAATTTATCTTATTGGTTGGTATTAGGATTATTATGTGCTTACGTGGTTAAAAAATATATAAAATCTCCCGGCCGTTTAGATAAGGACTCCGCTTATAAAGTCACGGAGTGATTTGCTAGGTTCACCCCCCCCCTTATTTTCCAAGAATTTCTCGAGATATTGAATCCAATGGCAACTGCGTCTTGTGCACGACTCGACGTAAGACAAAGCTTGAATGTACGCCCGTGACGCCTTCTATACGAGTTATTTTTTCCAATAATAATCGTTGGAAGGCATCCATATCTTTGACAATAACTTTTACTTGGTAGTCTGCGTCTTGACCCGTAATTAACAGGCATTCGACGACCTCGTTCAATTCAGCAATTTTGTGCTCGAAATTTTCAAAGCGTTCCGGGGTGTGACGATCCATAGAGATATGTATCAAGGCATATAGTGTTAGACCTAGTTTCTGTGCGTCTAAAATCGCCCGATAGCCGGAAATTAGGCCGCAGTCTTCTAATGCTCGCACCCTACGTAGGCAAGGTGATGCCGACAGGCCGATACGGTCGGCGAGATCCTGGTTGCTGATACGGCCCTGTTGCTGTAACACCTGCAGTAGCTTGAGATCCAAACGATTGAGCTTCATAAATTGCGTCTCTATCTTATTTTTTAGCAAGATATATGGTAATTAATCTTAATTAAGATATATTATTGCTAAATAATACGAATATTCACGTATAAAGCAAGATAAAACCTCTAGTTTTGCACTATTCTAAGATTTCTATAGAGATCTAGATAAATTACTCGCGCAAACCAGGAGGGAAAAGTGCAATCCTTTGATTTTAATCGTTATCGACCGGCCCCCCAAGTCCCATTGGCGCAGCGACAATGGCCAAATAAAACCATCGACAAGGCCCCCAGATGGGCGAGTGTCGATCTGCGCGACGGTAATCAGGCGCTTATAGAGCCGATGAATGTGGAGCAAAAACGTCGCTTGTGGGCATTATTATTAAAACTAGGGTTTAAGGAAATCGAGGTGGGTTTTCCCGCGGCAAGTCAAGCCGATTATGATTTTGTGAGGTGGTTGATAGACGCAAAACAAATACCTGCCGATGTCACTATTCAGGTCTTAGTACAGGCCCGCGAGACCCTGATCAAGCGCACGTTTGAGGCCGTGGCGGGTGTCGATCGAGCCATTGTGCATGTCTATAATTCTACTTCCACAGTACAACGCGAACGCGTATTTGCATTGAGCAAACAGGGTATCGCCGACATCGCTATACATGGTGCAGAATGGCTGAAGACCGAGGCGAAGAAGTATCCGGGTACGCAGTGGACCTTCGAATATTCTCCTGAAAGTTTTACCAGTACGGAGATGGATTTTGCGATTGAAGTTTGTGATGCCGTCATCGACGTTTGGCGACCGACACCACACAAGCCCTGCATTATTAATCTTCCATCGACTGTCGAAGTGGCGACAGCCAATGTATTTGCAGATCAGGTGGAGTACTTTATTGGCCATGTTAAAAAACGTGACAGTATTATCGTATCAGTGCATACCCATAACGATAGAGGATGCGCGGTTAGCGCGGCGGAACTGGCGTTAATGGCGGGCGCCGATCGGGTAGAAGGGACTTTGTTGGGAAATGGTGAACGTACCGGTAACATGGACATCGTTACCATGGCCATGAATCTGTATAGCCAAGGGATAGATCCAGAATTAGATTTGAGCAATCCAGATGGAATCATCTCAGTGGTAACCGAATGCACTGGCATCACGGTACACCCACGTCACCCCTGGATCGGTGAATTGGTTTATACCGCGTTTTCAGGTAGTCATCAGGACGCGATACGTAAGTGCCTACAAAAGCAGCAAGATGATGAACATTGGCAAGTTGCCTATTTACCCATCGACCCCAAGGATCTGGGACGAGACTATCAAGCCGTGATTCGGGTCAATAGTCAGTCAGGAAAGGGGGGGATTGCCTATGTCATGGAACGGGATTACGGTTTGCGAATGCCGCGTTGGTTACAGATAGAACTGGCCACCGTGGTGCAAAAGGCCAGCGAGGTGTTGGGTGGCGAAATGCGTAGTGAGGAAATCTATAGATTGTTCCGGGAAAAATTTGTCGGTGAGAGCTTGCGATTGTGTTTGCGGTCTTACCAACTGAGCCGCAACCAGGTTGATATTATCCATGCCGAGGTCAGTACCTATGAGGGGGACGCGTCGATCAAGGGTGAAGGCGAAGGGGCGATCTCGGCATTTGTCGATGCGTGGCAGCGTCATAGCGGTCGAGCGATTAGCATTGTTGATTATAGTGAGCACGCCGTCGAAGCGGGCACCAACGCCGAAGCTGTCGCTTATATTCAACTCAATGTCGATGGACAGCGTATTAGCGGCGTCGCCTTTGACCATGATACCGTGAGTGCCTCACTCAACGCAGTGTTAGCGGCGTTGAATACTAAGATGAGGCAAGAAGAGGCTGCTTAATCATTGCTTGAGAAAAATATTTCGATGTTGCCAGATCTTTACTTGGAAATACAAAAAGGCTTACACCCATCAGATGTAAGCCTTACTTGTAATTATGTAGGCACTAATTATTATTATAGTCTAAGCCCGTATTCAAATAACTACTGAATAAAATTAGCCGCTCCCCCTTGCGCTTGACCATCGGCATCCATCCAAGAGTCTAAGACAATGCCATTAACCGGGTCTGTGAGTTTGCGAATTAACTGTGCACCTAAGGGTCCGGATAATCCTGGATCGAGCGAACCGCTGCGTTGACTTTGGCCTAATACCTTGAGTGGATGATTGTTGGAGGCATTTGAGATACCTGTTACTTCAACCGTTCTATCTAAATTATAGACGACATTGTTGGTATTAAAGTTATCGGCGGGTGCATTATTGTTGCAGTTCTCTCGATTAGGATTAGCATCCAAGGGATTAACGGGGCAACCGTTTTGATCGAACAGAAATAGACCCGAGCCGAGGCCGGCGACCATATGTACCCACAGCGGTGAGTTGAGCTGGTTGCCCGTGTTTTGGCCAATATGCTGTTGCAGCAGATTAAAGTCTAGATTGTTAAAATCATTGTTCGCCATCGCGGCACGGAAGGTATCGTATTCTGCACCAAAATTATTCAGGCTAGCATCGTTTAGATGGCAGGCGACACAATAACGTACACCTTCATTATTATTTTGTACCTTGCCGCGCACCGAATGCGCCATCATGACATTGTGATTTAATGCCGGGAATGCATTGCGGCCATCTAAGGCGGGATTATTTCCATTGCCATTTCGATCACTAAAAGCCATCACTTGAGATTCCTGGCCATTAATATCGGTATAGCGATAAAAGGTCTTGGTTGAAGGTGTCATGGGTGAGATCTTATTGTCGGTTGAGATGCCTAACTGGAATGGCACCGGTGATTGATAAATAAAATCTGCGGCTTGTTCATTATAGGCAATGCGTTCACCGGTAATATTACTAAATCGAAAATTATTAAAATTACCGTCGTATTCACCAGCTAGGTGACAACCAATACAGGTATTCGTCCAGGAGGCATGACAAGATACGCAGTCCATGTTGTCCGAATGCGAGAAACCCGTGGTAAATTTATTCGCGTCTACCTGTATCGGGCCGGTGCCTGTTGCATTGTTCCCGTCAGCGCGTCCCATGGCATACGAGGCCTTGGGCGAGTAGACCAGTTGACGTGTAAACGGATTGGTTTTGTTGCTGCGTATAATGGTATCGCGTGTCTGCGAAACGTAATGCAGTTGTCCATTGAGGCGACTTTTTAGGATGAAGTTGCCGGTGGCGGCCTCACGTGTCACGTGACGTAGTGCATTACCTTTACTGTCGGTCGCACATTCCGCTTGTTTATCATCATAGTTGAGGCAGGAGACCGTCTCGGCATAGGTATCAATACCACCGTGACACGATTGACAGCGTATAGCGACGGTTTGCTCTTGACGGCTGTAGATTTCATTACCGCTATCATCGCCGGTAGCACCACCATGTAGATCCCTGCTACCGTGACAATCGATACAACCCATACCCGCGGCGTGATGGACATCGGGTGGCGTATCGTCGCGATTGTCGCCGTCATAATCTTCATAGGCGATATACTGATTGGCGTTACGGCCGTTAAAGGTGTTGTTGTTTACGGCCGGGTCGAAGAGGCGAGTATCGGTCGCGGTGTTTTGAAAATTTGCAGGGTTAGCGGGATATTGCGTTTGATTGACCAGGTCTTGATTCTGGTCAAGACGTATCCCCCAGTATTGTAATACGGTCCGATTGGAACCTTGATGACAACCAGCACAGGCCTGATCTTGGATGCCCGTGACCGACTGACCATTCGGTAGCGTTTTGGCAACATTCTTAATCAGGTGCGTAGCGATATGCGGGCGTTCTGGTGCTGCGATGGCATCTGGATTTACCGGTTCTTGTTTGTTGACGTTCGTATCTGTGCTGCGGCTGCGGCCATCAGGGCTATAGGCCATGTGACACGCCGTACAACCGGATGAGCGATAGTCGCCAAAGCGATTATTCGCACCTGCACTGCCAAGGTGACAATTTCCGCAGGTAAAGGC
>JBGMRO010000354.1:0-4844 GCA_048061555.1 Thiohalomonadales bacterium
AGGTCACATTATGAAACTGAAACCGATTAAAAATAAAACTGAATTAAAGAAAGCGTTAAATCGTATAGATGAACTTTGGGGCGCAAAGCGAAATACTGAAAAAGGTGATGAGCTTGATGTGCTGATGCTGCTGGTTGAAAAGTATGAAGAGGAACATTATCCAATACCACCGTCTGACCCCATTGAAGCAATCAAATTTTTAATGGAGCAGAAAGCTTTGACAAGAAAAGATCTGGAGCCGTACCTTGGTGCGCGAGCTCGTGTTTCTGAAGTATTGAATAAAAAGCGAAGTCTTACGCTTCCTATGATAAAGCGATTACACGAAGGATTGAACATTCCCTATAACTGCTTAATTGCATGATGTGACTAAAGAGCCTCATAACGGAAGTTCAATTGATTTCCAATAATCAGGTAGAATCGCCCAATAGCGGTCATTCAAATTGTTGCAATACGGGGTGGACCATATATGACCCCGTATCTTTGCGTATCTTATGCTTTAATTAATTATTTTATGATTGAATCTGTAATTCGATTTTGGAGCATATTAATGAAAGACTCTTTCCGCTTTATAGCCCGCATCTCATTAATTCGTTTATTCGGCACAGTCGTAATTATTGGGTTTATTATCAATAATGCTGCTTTGGCTGAATCTTCTGACTCGATTTGGAAAAAATATGCGTTGAGTAATGAAGGTCTTCTAGAACGAGGGGCTGCACATGATTACAGTGCACTGTTTAAAAATAATCCTTTCTTTGCCTGTGACAATAACCCGGCTGTATCAGAATTGCTTGGTGAAATAGGAGTATCTGGAGCAGGCGATAAAAGGATAGGCCTTATAACTAAGCTCGATACTTATTACACGCTATCAATGATGCGGTGTATGGACTTATTCGGGGTTAAGTTTGGCATTTATGATTTTGACAGTCAGGAATCAGTTGATGTACTTATCCATAAGTTAATGCCAGATAAAAAGTACAACAAGATGAGTCCCGTTGAGAAAAAGATAAACCGGCCATTACTCAAGCAGGAAATTATTGATAAGGCGCAATCTATCGAAATGACGCTTCAATTTGGATTTGGCTTAGATATTGTAAAGGGAGAGAATGGCTATGATTCTGAAAAAAAAGGTTACCTTATTAACATATCGCTTGTACCCCTCAATAATATTTCGTCACAATTTAATTCCCGTTTATATCTGGGTGATCAGCCCTTAAATTGGCAGAAGATTTTTGATATTTTTATTCCGATTGATGAAGCAAACGTACAGCGCATGGCTGAAAAAAATACCAAGTTCGGTATATTTTACGATGCAGTAATTAAAAAACCTGACCAAAACTCCCCGCATAAGGGTATGCAGCTAGTGATCAAAAATATTACTGTGGTGGGTTTGGGGACAGATTTTGAGTATTCGTTGGGGAAAAACTTTCCCGATAGAATTGCAGAAGCGTCTGCTTCGGTTAGTACAGAAACCTGGGCAAAGACCAAAGATTTTGTTCCCATGTCTCAATACCTGGTTAATATGCTGCTTCTCAAAAATTTTAGTAGTGTTCTTGACGAGGTGGAAGGTAGCTCTCTATTGCAGGATACCGCACATGAAATAGAGATTATAAAAGTACAATATGATAAAACGCAATTGCGTTGTAAAAAGCCCATGTTTTCTTATCAGTCGGTTATGAATCGTGATCATAAGAAAGCTGCGCCTGAATTTGTTGGTGATTATAAAGCAGCCCTTGTCAGCCTGGCCAATAAAGTACCCAAAAAGTTTATTATTACTTATGGCGCTGGTCGACCAGTATACGACCAGCAAAAACAATTGATGACATTTACGAGCTTTAGGCAATCAAAACAACTACTTCCCGTTATTTCAAATCATCAGTTGAAGTTCAAGGCGAATGACGCCGCGACAAAGTCGATAGAAAACTTAGGCGCTGGATCTGTATATGTTTTTGGAACCTCGCCCAACTTAGGCGCAACAGATGTCGCTGATCTGGGTGACTGCATGCATGTTTATCCCTATGCATATATGAAGCCTGTAATCTTTCAGGTCTTGTCAACGGACTATACCAGCGTTCTATCACTTGATCGAAATCTCGAATTTTTGGGGATTAAAATGTCTCCATCAGATGCGAAGAAGTATCTAGGTATGTTTAAAAATACTACCCATGATATGCAAATTTATTTAACCTTTAAACAAGGCGGAAAAATTGGTAACAACCTGATCTTTGTGGCGGAACTTAATAAAGTTGATATTTTAGGGTTTGATATAACTAATGAACAAAGAACTGTTCTTGCATCTTTAACCGCTGATGATTTCCCTAAGGCGAGCAGTTCGGTTGCTGATGCAATAGGATTAACCGGTGCTTCCGCTCAAACTAATAATGCTAAGTCACCTGGTGCTGTGCCAAAAGCTGCAAAAAATACGAGTACAACCAAGGCTGGCACTGTCAAAATTGGCACTGTAAATAAAAGTAGCTCTACCGCTCTTTCACCTAAAGAATACTATGCAAAATATGCTGTCTTTGAGAAGGAGATGAATACAAACATCACTTCCTGTGATGCTTTGGAAGGGCTCGATAAAAAGGAAAACTGCCTGAAGAAAACATGTGGTGATTTAGAAACAAAGACCGGAAAAACCGGCAATAAAGATGAGAGCAAAATTTATTCCGAACTTGCTAAAGCCTGTAAAGGTCGAATATTTTCTAAACTGAAAAAAATTCAAAATCAGCGACAATTTGAAATTGATAATGCAGAAAAAGTGACCAGAAAAAATGCGTCTGCCGAGGAAAGGCAAGCCAAAAGGGAAGCTAAAAGGAAGGCCAAAAGAGAAGCTCGAGATGCTGCAAAAGCAGAAGCACGTAAGACCAGAGACGATGAAAAGATGAAAAAGATGGGAGCACAAATGAAAATGTTGAGCTGTATGCAATTATCAACTCAAAGTGAACAACTTGCCTGTATTAAGAAATATCAGGAAGAAGCGCAATCGCAGTACACTCAATGATTTTCCTGGGGCAAAAGGGTCTGACTCGATTGAAAGCCGACTGACATGAGGCTTTCATTATACTGTTGTAGGATCACCTGATTTTGGCGCAGCGTCATATGGAAGTCAGTACACTTCAGTATACTTATTAAAAATCAAGGGTCATAAAGGTTAACAAATTTCAACGAATTAATAGGTTAATTGTGAAGGTCCGCTTTCGCGGGTATTTTCAATGCTAGAAAAAGTCGCTTAAGGTCGCCTTATGATTGGATGCAGACCTTATACTATTTATTCCAGTACTCTTTACTGGCTGCTATAACCCTGAAATCTTATGAAGCTGTATATTGACATCGAGCAATAACCCGGCTTTTCTGTATCTTCACTAAATTGTCACATCCTGTAACATCTCTGTAACATTCCGACGCTAAACTTGGCGTATGAGAAATCAGTCGTTACAGACACGATACAATCAGCGGGCGCTAAAAGACCGGATGGTACGCTATTTTGTAGCTTCAGGTGGAATCAGCGTTATCATCGCTATCCTTCTGATTTTTTTCTATTTGCTCTATGTTGTTGTGCCGATGTTCGAGTCGGCTGAGATTAAAGAAGGCGTTACTTATGCAGCGCCTGGTGAGGGTGAAACGCTGTTTCTCGGGCTTGAGGAGCAGGGTACGATCGGTGTTCGATTCACCGATAATGCACATGTTATCTTCTTTAATACCGATTCAGGCAGTATCGTTCACGACGAAAAGCTGGACCTTCCTGCTGGCATAAGCAGCGTCGCATCAAAACTCGATCTTGTCGTACTTGGCCTTGAGAATGGCTCGGCACTGGCGGTGCGTTACAAGTTTGATTTAAGTTATCCGGATGATGTCCGCACCCTGACGCCTCGCCTGGAGTACCCACTGGGTGAAGACCTGCTATTGCTTGACGAGTCAGAACAACCACTAACAAAGATTGTCATTCAGCTAAGTGAGGATATCGCAGGTCTGGCGGCTACCACGAGTGATAACCGACTGGTATTCGCACGATATCTGCGTGAAGAATCTTTTATCAGTGAAGAGGTAACTACAGAACTTGAATCGAGTTCGGAAATAACATTTGAAGAAGATATTAGTTCGATCGCTTTAACACCCACACTGGATCATCTGTACGCTGCGAGTAATGATGGGGAAGGTGTGCTGATAGACTATTCACTGGACGAGGATGGTTTTGATGGTGGCATAACAAAGCATAACTTTAAGAATGCAATCACTGGTTTGCAATTACTGCTCGGCGGCAACTCACTTTTGATCGGTCTGGAAAACGGCGAAGTGCAGCAATGGATGTCAGTAAGAACAGAGCATGGTCGTGATTTTGTCTTTATTAGAAATTTCCACAATAATAAAAATCCAGTTACCGCCATCGCAACCGAGCAACAACGTAAAGGTTTTGCGGTAGCGGATACACAGGGTGATATCACCCTCTATTATTCGACGTCACAGAGAACACTGGCTGATATCAATACAGCAAATACATCGATCAAGACTATGGCGTGGTCCGCGCGTGCACAGAACCTGATCGTTGCCGATGATAATAACCAGTTACATATATACGAAGTACATAATGAATACCCGGAAATTTCCTGGGACGTGTTGTGGGGGAAAGTCTGGTACGAAGGTTACGATGAGCCGGACTATATCTGGCAGTCATCGGCGTCTACTAATGAATTTGAGCCCAAGTTCAGTCTGATGCCGTTATCGTTCGGTACTATCAAGGCAGCGTTTTATGCCATGATATTTGCCGTGCCAATCGCAATCTTTGGTGCTATGTTTACTGCGCAGTTTATGGCGCCCAGGATGCGTCAGACAGTAAAGCCGTCGATCGA
>JBGMRO010000355.1:0-4842 GCA_048061555.1 Thiohalomonadales bacterium
TCGCGACCCCAACCTTGGCAAGGTTGTGCTCTACCAACTGAGCTATTCCCGCTTTTTGGTAAGGAGTCGCTATTCTACTGAGCGAGCATTTTCTGTCAAGCTATATTCGTGACAAATTCGGTCAAAACCGGCTACAGCAAGGTGGAGGCAATCACGTTCATACTTCCTTGCGAATACGCGGCCAGGCAGATTTCAAGTAGATAACCATCGACCACAGCGTTAACGCTGCTGCCAAATATAACAAGAAAAACCCGACTTCCACCGTCGAAAAGGAGCCTATAGGCTGCCGGTAAAGTAATAATAATATCGCCAGCATTTGCGAAAATGTCTTGATCTTCCCGATAACCGATACCGCAACTTGGGCGCGCTCACCCAGCTCTGCCATCCATTCACGTAGTGCCGAGATAACGATTTCTCTGCCAATAATCACAGCGGCCGGCAATGCCAAGAATATCCCCGGATAGGTCGTCGGATTTTGGTCAACCAGCAAGACCAAGGCTATCGCTACCATGAGTTTATCGGCCACGGGATCGAGAAAGGCCCCAAATGACGAGGTTTGGTTTAATCGACGGGCCAGATAGCCGTCTAGCCAATCGGTAAAACCGGCCGCTGCGAATACGAAGGCCGTCGCTACAGAAGACCAGACAGTCGGGATATAGAAGAACACCACAAACACCGGTATTAGAGCAATACGCAATAACGTGATTAGATTCGGTAAATTAAATCGGACCATTCGTTCTTAGCTACCCTCGCACTCATTCTTATAATTTATTTTATAACCACTCAACTAGCCCGTGTCAGGCTTTTCATCTATGGCTCATGACCCTGGTTCATGACTCTGATTCATGGAAATATGCATAAATTTTTTCTGCCAAGGGTTTGTTGATACCGTTGACCTTGGATAGCTCATCAATGCTTGCACGGGTGATCTCTTGCAAGCCCCCAAAGCGTAATAATAATGATTTTCTACGCTTTGGCCCTAAACCTGTTATTTTTTCTAGCGATGAACCTCTATTCTTTGCACGTCTATTGCGGTGGGCGGTAATCGCAAAACGATGCGCTTCGTCCCGTACCTGCTGAATCAAGTGTAAAGCAGCCGATTGCTCGGGTAATTTACAGATACTCGATGCCCGCCCTACGACATTATCCCCAATGCCATTAATACCATGTAAGTGTAGTGTTTCCAATCCCGGCTTACGGCCCGGCCCCTTGGCCACCCCGACGATAATAACACCTTCTATCTGTAATTCTTCAAATACCTTAATAGCCTCATGGGTCTGGCCAGGACCTCCATCGATCAAAAGCACATCCGGTAATTGGCCTTCACCTTTTTGAATGCGTGTGTAACGTCGTTTCAGCGCCTGCCGCATGGCCGCGTAATCGTCTCCGGGGGTGATATCAGTAATATTAAAGCGTCTGAAATCGGACTTAACAAAGCCGTCTTTTTCCATCACGACACAAGAGGCCACCGTGGCCTCGCCCATGGTGTGGCTAATATCAAAGCACTCCAGCCGTTGCGGTATGGCCTCCAGTCTTAAGGCATCTTGCAGGGATTCAAAACGTGCCAACAAATTGGTTTTATTGGCCAAATGACCCGCTAAGCTCATTTTGGCATTGGATTCAGCCAACTTTACCCATTGGGCCCTTTCTTGACGTACACTATGCCGAATAAGCAGCTTTTTGCCACGCTTTTCGCTCAGGACTTGTTGCAACAAATCAACTTCGTGTAGGGCGTGGTTTACAAGGATTTCATCGGGCAATACCCTAACACTGGATTCCGTCAGATAATACTGGGTCACAAAGGCCGCTAACACTTCGCTAACATCCGCACTAGACGCCTGCTTTGGATAAAATACTTTGTTGCCTAAGTTCCTACCACTACGGATAAAAAATAATTGCACACAACTACTCGCACCTTCGGTAACGGCGGCGATAATATCTAGATCACCGCGCTCAGTACTGACATATTGCTGCTCCTGGATGAGCCGCAGACTCTGGATTTGATCTCTGATAACGGCGGCTTCTTCATACGCCTGTCGCTGTGCACTTTGCTCCATTTTATTACCGAGCTCGTCTAAAATCTGTTGATTTTTACCTTCCAAAAACAGCGTCGCCAGGCGCATATCTACGGCATAGTGATCGGATTCGATCAGACCGGTGCAGGGTGCACTGCAACGTTTTATCTGATATTGCAGACAAGGACGGGTGCGATGTTTAAAAAAGTTGTCTTCACAGGGCCGAATCAAGAATAATTTTTGTAGAATATTCAAGGTCTGGCGTACCGAACCGGCACTCGGATACGGACCAAAATAACGCCCCTTGCTGGACTTGGCGCCACGATGAAAACTCAATCGAGGATACGGATGCTGGCTGTTCAAATAGATGTAGGGATAGCTTTTATCGTCTCGCAGGACGATGTTATAACGAGGCTTTAACGCCTTTATGAGATTATTTTCGAGTAGCAGGGCCTCTTTCTCACTATGGGTAATCGTGGTCTCTATGGCCGTAATTTTGCTAACCATCGCACGAGTTTTTATGCTCGGTTCGTTACGATTAAAATAGCTACCCACCCGACTGCGCAGACTGGAGGCCTTGCCGACGTATATTACCTCACCCGCCGCATTTTTCATGCGATAGACCCCAGGTTTGTGCGGCAAGGCGGCAACGAACGCCTTGGCATCAAATTCCTGCAGGTCTGTGCCTTCTTCAGCCATGGTCGACTAAGCGTCGCGCCGTCTTAAATACAGATTCAAACATCTGGGTCGTCAGACGTTTGGTTGAAGTATTGTAACGACTACAGTGATAGCTATCTAACATCCAGGCTACGCCATCCGGTTTGTGCAAGGCCGCATGGGCAAAAATATAGTCTTTTTGTCGCGCACCTAGCGCCTTCAGGACCGCCTTATGGGCCACGCCCCCGAGGCAAATGACCCCCGCGGCGGTCGGAAGATTATTCAATTCATGGCGTAAATAGTCATTACAGCGATTGACTTCATCACCCACCGGTTTGTTGTCGGGCGGCAGGCATTTCACCGCATTGGTTATGCGGCATTGCTTGAGTTTTAGGCTGTCTGTGGCGGAATCGGAGGTGGCCTTGCTGCTAAATCCGAACTTATACAGGGTTTCATATAGCAAAATACCGGCATAATCACCCGTAAATGGGCGTCCGGTGGCGTTCGCACCATGTAGGCCAGGTGCCAACCCAACGATAAGCACACGCGGTTTGGCCACCCCAAAAGGCGGCACTGGCCGTGCATGGTAGCTTGGATAGTCGATCTTTACTTGCTGTA
Organism: Thiohalomonadales bacterium; assembly: GCA_048061555.1. GTDB lineage: Bacteria > Pseudomonadota > Gammaproteobacteria > SZUA-152 > SZUA-152 > JBGMRO01. The sequence goes on from JBGMRO010000355.1 coordinate 3,291, forward strand.
AAAACCCCACCAAACGACTACATTTCGTACAATTTAGGTCAAATTCTTGTTTATTTGTGATCATGGGTTATAGAAAAGACTGCAGTTGGTCGTTAAGTTATTGTATTATTGAAAAGCGGTTTGATTCTATTATCGATTTTGGTTTCATTTCGTGGTTTTGCGCCGATATTGATGAGGTGGTTTTGCTATAATGTGTTTATAACGTGCGGCATTATGTCACCAGCCTCGTTATTAAAGCTAAGTACCGTTTCATGCATGAGAGTATCATTGTGGTAAATTTATTACTGAAAAATTTCAAGGTGTTGGGTCTTTCACTGGCGGTGGTATTGCTCGTGAGCGGGTGTTTTGTGGATGAGGACAAAATAGCCACCCAAAGCTTAGATATCCCCTTCACTTCCCCACTTTATAAACACGGCGACCGACTAGAATATAATGTATTTGGCACACTAACCACAGCGGCTCCTGATTTTGTCCAAGCTAACGTTACTGGTTCACTCATTACTAGATGGCAAGATTATCCTCAGCTAACATTCCCTTTCGATCCAAATCAAACCTTTAAGAATGTGCTGCGAGAAACTAGTGAATTAAATGTGCAGGGATTAGGTGTGTTTTCCAGTATACGATATATCACCCAGGATAATAATCGTTGCATTCAGACCGACCTTAGCCCTCCAAGTTCTCCCGTACTAGATGACCAAACCTGTGATAGCCAAGGATTAATTGACAACCCAAATTATCGAGCTATTTATTTATTGGCGGTGGACAGGGCATATGACGACGTTAAGAAAAAATATTGGGCCACTACCGATACCACTGGCTCGGTACTCGATGTCGTCATTGCACCTATAATCGTCCAATCGCCACTCTCGGGTTCGGCATCTTCAAATATTGGACTGCAAAAATACAGCTTTCTATCCGGATGCGATTTTGTAACAGGGTTCTGTAATAAGCGCGTAGCCACAGTCGACTATAATGAGGAATTCGCCACGATTAATCCAGGAAGACCAACCGCGATTGGAACATTCGAGACACTAGTCAGAAACTTGACGCACCAGAACATAACATCCCATGTGCCTATACCAGATGCGATAGCTCCTACACCGACAAACAGTTATTTGCTAGCGTCAGACATTGATATTCGATCCTCTTGTAATGATCCAAGTGCGCTAAGTGTGACCCCAATCAGCGGTCGAATTGAGGTTAACCAAACCGTGGGGACTGTTTACATGTTCATCAACTGCAATGGAACGGGCAATACTTATAGCTTGCATTTTGAACTAGATGTTATGTCGCGCAGTTCATCAAATCCTTAAGGTGTGCCCCTATCCATTCCCACGCGGAGCGTGGAAATGAGGAACTCCATATCCTACCTAGATCCCTCGTATCTAAGAGTTAACGTGACAGCAATAACTTTTTATACTGTTTAGCGCGAAAAATATCGGAATAACATTCGTTTTCACAACTTCCACCTTTTTACATCGACCGCCACTTAAGTCAACTACCACAATCAACAACCCAATAATTTCCACATATTTGTCAACATTGACTGGCC
>JBGMRO010000356.1:0-4828 GCA_048061555.1 Thiohalomonadales bacterium
CCAGGAAAAAAACCCGACGGTGAATCTACTACCTTCGCTACCACCAGTGGTTTTGCCGGATGTTCATAAGCAGGCCTCTACGATTGCACAATCGCTATCACAAATGGTGGAAGCACCGACGGTTAAGACCACAGTTGCGGGTTCGATAATGTAGCCTGTCCTAGTGTTTGATTTTTTTACCACCATCTCTGAATTATCTCGTTTCACGCAAGGAAAACCTAAGACATGAAAACATCGTCTGGATTAGAAAAAAAAGTTGGACAGAGTTATGATCTGTTGCTCTCATTTAGCGAGAGCCATCAACCCATAACATTCGCGAATAGTCTCGGCGTAGAAGATATGGTGCTGACCGACATGATTTGTCGTGGAAATTTGGATATCGAGATATTTACCTTAGACACCGGTCGGCTACATGAGCAAACCTACCAGTTGTTAGAACAAATACAGCGACGCTACAGCAAATTGCTCAAGGTTCAGTATCCAGACGCAACGGCCATCGAACACTACGTACAGGAACAAGGCATCAATGCCTTTTACGACAGTGTCGATGCGCGTAAGACATGCTGCCGGATTCGTAAGGTGGAACCCTTAAAGCGCGCGCTGCATGGCAAAAAGGCCTGGGTAACCGGGTTACGCCGTGAGCAATCTGTGACACGCGATACACTGCAAGCCAGCGAGTGGGATGCGAATTTTGGTCTGTTTAAATTGAATCCGTTATGTGATTGGAGTGAGCAAGATGCGTGGCAGTATATCCAATATTATAAAGTTCCGTACAATGCCTTGCATGACAAGCATTTTCCCAGTATCGGTTGCTCGCCATGCACCCGTGCGATACACGATGGTGAGGATATCCGTGCCGGTCGTTGGTGGTGGGAAGATCCAAAGAGTAAGGAATGCGGGTTACATGCAGACACAAAACAAACGGAACCCGCATGACTTTTAGCGCTGAAAATTTCGAAGTGGTGGCCACCCCGAGTGAACAGACTCGTGGGGTGCTACCTGATATTGCTGGACAATTTCGACTGACACATTTACAGCAACTGGAAAGCGAAGCGATTCATATCATGCGTGAAGTTATCGCAGAGTTTAGCAACCCGGTAATGCTTTATTCCGTCGGCAAGGATTCCAGTGTCTTATTACGGCTTGCGCAAAAGGCATTTTTTCCGGGGCGATTGCCCTTTCCTTTATTGCATGTGGATACCGGCTATAAATTTCCAGAGATGATTGTGTTTCGGGATGAAATTGTGCAATCGATCGGTGCTCGGCTGATCGTACGACGTAACGAAGATGCTATTAATACGCAAACACATCCAAATCGACACGGTGTAGCTCGTTGCTGCGCTGCCTTGAAAACGACGGCATTACTGCGAAGTCTTGCAGAACATGGTTTTGATTCTGCATTTGGTGGAGCGCGTCGAGATGAAGAAAAATCTCGGGCGAAGGAACGCATATTCTCTTTTCGAGATAAATATGGTCAATGGGACCCAAAGAATCAACGCCCTGAATTGTGGCGGATCTACAATGGACGTATCCATGAAGGTGAGTCGGTGCGGGTATTTCCCTTGTCCAATTGGAGTGAGTTAGATATTTGGCAGTATATAAAACAAGAGCAAATACCTATTGTACCGTTGTATTTTGCCAAACCACGCTTGATGATCGAACGAGGCAATCTATTAATACCTGCCGATCGACATTCTGTGTTAAATGCAGGCGAAACCGCCACACCGGTTATGTCACGTTTTCGAACCCTGGGTTGTTCACCGTGCACCGGAGCCATACGATCCGATGCTACTACCGTAGACGCAATCATTGCAGAAATGAAGGTGGTTAAACGCAGCGAACGGGAGACACGCTTGATCGATCACGGAGCGAGTTCTATGGAAGATAAAAAAAGGGAGGGATACTTTTAATGATAAACAAAAAGCTAGTGGAAAATAAACCCATCCTCAACGAGGGGCTGCTTCGTTTCACCACCGCAGGCAGTGTTGACGACGGCAAGTCCACCCTGATCGGTCGATTGCTCTTGGATAGCCAAGGTCTCTATGATGACCAGCTTGATGCGGCACGTAAGCTTCAGACGCAACGGGGTGCAGAAGGTATAGACTTGGCCTCTATCACCGATGGTTTGCGCGCAGAACAGGAGCAGGGTATAACAATTGACGTTGCGTACCGCTATTTTTCCACCCCAGTGCGTAAATTTATAATCGCCGATACGCCGGGGCATGAACAATATACTCGAAATATGGTTACGGGTGCGAGTACCGCCGATGCAAGTATCATCTTGATCGATGCTCGCCATGGTTTGCGACCGCAATCGCGCAGGCATGCCTATTTAGCCAATTTATTGGGTATCAAACACCTCATCGTGGCGATCAATAAGCTGGACCTTGTAGCCTATGATGAAACTATTTTTCAGAGCATACGAGAAGAATTCGGCGCTTTTTGTCGTGATATCGGCGTACCAAATCTACACTTTATTCCTGTTTCCGCTTTGTGTGGTGACATGATCGTGCAACGCGGTGACAATATTAATTGGTACCACGGAAAAACCTTGCTGGAGACACTGGAGTCTATTCAGCTTTGGGCCTATGCGGCAGAATTACCCTTGCGGTTTCCTGTACAGCTAGTGAATCGGCCAAGGCAGGCGGACTATCATGATTTTCGCGCATATATGGGTCGTATTGAATCGGGGCATGTGAGTATTGGCGACGAGGTTTATGTATTGCCAACAGGGCGCAAAACTCAGGTCAGTGGAATTATTAGTTTTGATGGACAACTACAACGCGCCGATTGTGGCCAGTCGGTTAATATCATGCTCAAGGATGATATCGACATTTCTCGCGGGGATATGCTCGTCGGGACTCGACACCCACCACGAGTCGTTAATGATTTCGAAGCCACACTATGCTGGATGAGTGACGAACCGATGCAGATGCACCGAACGTACTTTATCAAGCAGGCAAGTAAAACCCTAAAAGCTGAGGTACAACAACTATTGCATACCGTTAATATTAATACACTACAGCATGACACCACCGCACTAACATTGGGACTGAACGATATTGCTCGAGTTAAAATCCGAACCCAACAAAAAATCGTGCTGGACGATTTTAGTAATATCGCCGCCACCGGCAGTTTTATTATTATCGATAGTGATACGAATAATACTGTGGCGGCGGGCATGGTATCGCATTAATCTGCACGTGTTCGACGCCAGTCATAATAATGACTAACATGCGTTAAAAACTATGACGTCTGCGCTCAATGAAGTAGCGAAGCACTTTTTTTTTGTCGAAGGGCTCGCCACCTAGCTTATCCATCCAACAGCATTTCACTTATATTTTGCTTCAAGTGATATGCAGCTTTATATTCCTGGTCATTCCAACGCCATTGGCGGTCCCTCTAGATTGTGTGAATTGAATACAAATAGCGGTTACTGGCTTATGTTTACCGAATAGATCAGGTATAATCGCCGGCCGCTGTCATGGTTTAAATTTAATGTGTAGCGATATAGCCGGTTAGGTGAACTGGTTTTTAATTATGCAGTAAGGAGTCTAGATTATATGAATTACTGGGCAATTGGCATTGTATTTACAGCGTCTTTGCTATCTACAGGCAATGTTATGGCGGCGGATTTTTCTTTTGGTATTGGGGCCGATGTTAGGAGTGGGAGTAAAATATATCTACCCATGCATATCGGTGGTTTTATTGTGGAGCCGTCCTTCAGTAGCAATAAACCCAATAGAAAGAGAACCAGGAACACCAGTACGTCGACAAATATTACCGAAAGTAATCGTAAGTTTAGGCAAATTGGTGTCGGGTTATTTAAGGATGACACGATCTCAGAAACGGCCCATGTTTACTACGGTGCCAAAGTAGGTTATTTTAAAAGTGAAGACAACTACATTGTTGTTGAATCGAACTCGGTTAACAATTATTCAAGTACGGACACCATCTCTGGATATTTCATCGCTCCAACCATAGGTGCACAATATTACGCCACTCGTCGATTTAGTTTGGGAATCGATATCGCCATCGAGTACAATAAGTCAGATGGTACGGGTTCGGAAATCAGACCCTCAGGTTCTGTTTCACCAGAATATCTGCAGACTGAATCTAGTAACTATCGCACGGTGGTTGCGATAATCGCGAGATACCAATTTTTTCAGTGACCTTGGGCGCTGTATCTAATGCAATATAACGGCAGTTGTCATTGCGGCGCGATACAATTCACCGTTGAGGCGCCAGAGTCGGTCGAGTGTCAGGAATGCAATTGTAGTATCTGCGCAAAGTCGGGTTATTTGCATTTGATAGTCGCTAAATCCAAATTTCGACTTATTCGCGGTTCATCGAACTTGACCACCTATACCTTTGACAACGCGATAGCGAAGCATAAATTCTGTAAGACATGTGGTATAAAATCTTTTTACATCCCTCGCTCTAACCCGGATGGTTATGATGTAAATGTGCGTTGTCTCGATCCTCAGCCGAAAGAATTGATCATCAAAGACTTTGATGGTAAAAACTGGCAGCAACATGCGGTTAAACTGTCGCGGCTTAGTATAGAGACCTAATTAGCGCGGACTTTGTTGGTAATCTATGAAAACTATCACGCAACTATCTATGATGTGGATTTTCTTTGCTTCAATTTCCGCAACAGCACTCGGTGCCACCAGTAACATCTCATACCCAAACAATATTTCGTTAGGAATCGAGTTAGAACTCAAACTAGAGATGGATAAGGATGGCGAAAACCGCGTATCCGGTAACCTCATAGTAAGCAATCCTAGCCACCACACCCTGAGAGTTCAACATCCAGAAAACAGAT
>JBGMRO010000357.1:0-4828 GCA_048061555.1 Thiohalomonadales bacterium
ATATGTATAAACATGTCGTTGTATTTATTTGCATAATATTATTGGCATCCTGTTCCTCGGCACCCTATTATGGTGCAAATAACCCATCGATAAAAGTTGCCGAAAAACGTGTTGATCTCAGCGACACTTATAAAATAAAACAGATACTGAATCAGCAACATAAAGATTGGCGGTATGTGCAACATCAAATGGGCGGTACATCTAAAAAAGGTATCGATTGTTCTGGCCTGGTTTATCGTATCTATCGAACAAAGTTTGGTTTAGATATGCCACGGTCTACCGAATATCAATCAAAGATTGGTCGATCAATACAACAAGACCAGCTAAGAGCGGGTGATATGGTGTTTTTCAAAACAGGAATTTCTACTCGTCATGTTGGTATATATATAGATAAGGGTGAATTTCTTCATGTTTCCAGCAGTAAGGGTGTAATGATCTCTAATCTCGGGAATCCTTATTGGAAAAACGCATATTGGAAAGCACAGCGGGTTCAATAAGAGTTGGTTTTGAGAAAAGCGGGGGCAGATCACAGTTTTCGATAATATTAGAGGAATCTGTGATCTGCCCCCGCTTTTGTAGTTATACTTTTCTGTTAAGTAAAATTTAACTGGAGATAAAATGTTACTGAAAGGTTCTTGTCATTGTGGTTCAGTCACGTTTCGTGTTGAGTCGCCGCATCCCTATCCATACAATTTATGTTACTGCTCTGTGTGCCGCAAAACGGTCGGTTGAGGTGGTTACGCGATAAATTTAAGTTGAACGTTTGATACATTAATAATCGATGGTAAGGAACATGTAAGTATCTATCATGCGATCATAGATGGTCATAAAAGCCCGGCAGAAAGACATTTCTGTAAACACTGTGCCAGTGTATTGTGTGTATATGATGTACGCTGGCCTGAAATTGTTCACCCGTTTGCATCTGCTATCGATACTGAATTACCGATACCACCGGAGAGAACACATCTCATGCTTGGTAGCAAGGCTGCCTGGGTCGAAGTTGATGCCGGACCAAATGATAAGTGTTATGCAGAATATCCGGTTGAAAGCATCGCGCAGTGGCATGAAAGATTAGGCTTGTGCAGATGAGGAAGAAATATTAAATGATTAAATTAAGGATGACACGATTACTGTTTCTTCTGAACTTTGTTCTGGCTTCAACAAATCTGCATGCAGCACAATTTGACGCAATAGTTGCACCATCGTTAATGGATTCAGGCATGGATGGCTGGTATAAAATACCACCTAATAGTGGCCCTCATGTACACAGGGCGCATAGTATTTATCAAGACCAGGGATTTAGTTTGCTTATTTTTTTCAGAGGATACACAGCAGACAAAGATAACATCGTTCATGTCATGTACGACGTACAGGTCTATGACCCACAGGGAAAGCCAACAGATGATAAAGGTTCTAACTTGTTGGCATATAAAGGCCCCATGGGTAACCCAAACGCCTTAATGCTTAATCGGCAATATTTAAAAATTGTATTTACTGAAAAATACCCACCAGGAAACTACAGGATCAAGGTTACTGCATACGACAAGATTAATAATGAATCATTCACATCAGAAGCCCAAATAGAACTAGTTCCTTTTGCTTTTCCTGATAAATTTTCTTCACAAAAAGAAACAGGTGAGTGGATGATGAAATATTATATAAATCCAACGCCAATAAATGCCATCGGTGCGTTGCAGGATTCTATGAAACTTGATCCGGAATGGCTTAACGAAAATCTAAGCATCTTGAGCTTTTTCAAAACAATATATAAAGACAACCCTTTTTTGTTAAAAAATATCGCCAAACAATTTTCCTCTTTTTCAATAGAGGATCAAAAAAAGTTTTTGCTTATCGCTTCACTCATGGGTGACACACGATTTTTACTAGAAGATATTTCATCTTTTTCTGATGATCTAACTGATTTTTTGCTAGAAATAGCAGAGATTAGTATTCCAGAGGTTAATGATGAAATTAACTCTGCAGTACAGCTGGATATCCTCTGGTCTGAATTTCTGGCAACTGGTAAATATGAACCAATTCGAAAGATTGTTAGTTCGTTAGCACTTTATAAGCACAAAGGCACTCTTGATAAGATAAAATCAGGAGAAATCATTAAAGTTACAGAAGATATAAAAACAAAAGCATATTTAGAAGCAACATATCAATCGGCAGTTTGGTCATTAAAGAGCAACATAAAACAAATGCCCTTAGTTCTAAAATATTGTACTTTTATATACCAGAACGAAAAACTTGATGCAGACATCAAAAGTCAGCTGGGTTCAATAATTCAAATAGCCCAATCTGAAATACGAAAGGAGTAGATTTATGGGTGCGACAATAAAGGGGGCTGACGGTAAATTACGCTGCAAATGGTGTGATGCCGCACCGGACTTTCTCGACTATCACGATACCGAATGGGGCTTCCCGGTCAGTGATGATTTTCGTTTGTTTGAGAAATTGAGCCTGGAGAGTTTTCAATCCGGGCTTAGCTGGCGCACCATCCTCGCCAAGCGTGAAAACTTTCGCTCTGCCTTTCATGGCTTCGACTTCGACAGGGTTGCGCGCTTTACCCAGCGCGACATCAATCGTCTGCTCAAAGATGAAGGCATCGTCCGCCATCGCGGAAAAATCGAGGCGGTCATCAATAACGCGCGACAGACTCAGGAACTCGTCAAAAGGGAGGGTTCGCTTGCGGCCTTCCTCTGGCGTTACGAACCGGATCCGAAACAGCTCGCTAAGCCGCAAACCGCGTCGACTTCTGCGGAATCGCTTGCCTTGTCGAAGGATCTGAAAAAGTCAGGCTGGAAATTTGTCGGACCTACTACTGTGTACGCCTTTATGCAGGCAATGGGACTGATCAATGATCATGTCGAGGGCTGCGTGATCAGAGCCAAAGTTGAGCGCGCGCGTAAGAATTTCAAGCGACCAGGGCGTTGATGTTAAATTTCTCCGCTGCAGGATTCATTCCTGGAACTATGATGGGAAATCGATGATAAATTTTATTCGGTTCACATCCATATTTATCATTGCGATGCATGTATCAGGTTGTACGGCAACGAGCATGTCCACATACAGTATTGATAAAAACGAATTTATCTGTAATGAAACAAATACTGACCTTGGCAATATTGTTGTTTTGCCAGAAGCCGCATGGAGAGCCGACCAAAAAGAACCAGTAAAACGCGAGGAGGTGTCTTTAGAAGAAATTAGAAGCGTATTTAAAAACATCCCTTGCGGAAAAATATTTTCACCGGATGGTATAAAAGATTTTTCGAATTGGTCAGATATTCCACAAGCGGATATGTTAAATGGTTTCTCTGATCAAGGTATTGATACTGTTATCATCATTAGAATGGAAGAGCTGACGCCAAGGCTGGAGATTACTTTTTCAATTCCGTTTTTATGGAGCGGTTACAGTGAAGCAGATTTCCGTATCAGAGTTATATCTGTGAGAACTGGTCATACTTTAACTGATGTGCGTATTAAAAGGGTAACTGGCGGGCCTTTCAATGTCAGGCCTGCAGAGTGGTCAAGGGCAGAACTTAGTGCGGCGCTGCATAGTATTATAAAAAAGGGATATTACAAAAAACAAAAGGAACCGGTGACAGATGAAAATTATATGCGGTTGTAAATGCGTCTTAATTGACACCAACCTGATAGTTTGTAAATCTGAAAAAAAGAATTAGCCCTTTAATACACAGTATTGCTGTTCAGCTGAGTCCAGGTGTTATGTTTATTGCTATAGTAAATTAATAAAATAAGGAGAAAGAAATGCCTCAATACGTTATTGTTTATCTAGGTGGCGATCAGCCATCCAGCCCAGAGGAAGGTAAGCAACATATGTCGAAATATATGGATTGGTTATCTTCATTGGGTGACTCAGCTGTTAGTCCTGCTAATCCGCTTAAGAATACGAGCACAGTAAACTCTGATGGTACTGTTACCACTGGAGGCACAACGTCAATGTCTGGTTACACTATAATTGAAGCGGATTCTATGGATGCGGCACTGTCGATTGCAAAGGGTTGCCCTTTTCTTGATATTGGCGGTTCACTTGAAGTTTCAGAACTAATGAAGATGCCAGGCTAAAAATAAACATAACAATCGCATTCACCCGGACCGCAAAAAGCGCCGCTCTCGACTCACTCTGCTTTTTGCAGGCGGTGATGCGTAGCGTTATATGCCCGGTATTAAATATGGATAATTCTAAATGAAGGAAGAAATATCTATTCATAAGGTTCAATCAAATAATAATGGTTTGATTGAGTTGATTGCAAATTGGTATTTCACTGAGTGGGACATTCCAATTGAAAATACTCTTAAAAGATTAGAAAATACTCCTAATAATGATGTCATATTCCAACTAATTCTATCAAGAGACGATGAGCCAATAGCAACCGGTGGTTTATATAACAAAGTCGGACTGCTTAATGATCATCCAAAATTTAAGAAATTTGGACCGTGGGTTGCTTTGCTTTATACTATTAAAAATAATCGAAACCTGGGTTTTGGAAAAAAACTTCTCTACAAAATCGAAGAAATTTCAAAGGGGATGGGTTTAAATAGAATATACTTACATACATTTACTGCTGAAAGATTATACCTGAAAAATAATTGGAAACCAATTGAAAGAGTTGCCTATAAGGGACATGTTACAGTAGTAATGAAAAAAGAAATATAAGATCATCTATAAACAATGTGTTAAATATAATTGGCTTCTTTAAAAAAAGGAACAAATATTTTTATTTCAAAAAATATAGAATGTTAAAAGATAAATTCACTAATTATTACTCAAAATGGTAAACCAGCCGGAGTTTTAATATCTCCA
>JBGMRO010000358.1:0-4820 GCA_048061555.1 Thiohalomonadales bacterium
GCGAATGGTTTTGGTTTGGGTCACGTAGGTAGTGTATCAAGACTAATTTATGACATTAAAGTCAATATAAAGAAGAAAGATATCAGGAGCAAGCTTGCAAGAATTGAAAAACGGTTGTTAGTTATATAATAGGCTTGAATCTTATTTTCCTATTTTTCTCATCTCGACCCCTATACTACTATTCCTTGAATTCGCGTAGGGCTAAATCTAATTTTAACTCTGCCGCTCCCGCAAAACTCGCCACGAGGTGTGGGATACCGGAATCTCGCCCTCGTGTGATTGATTTATGTGCAGTTGAATATTTTTATGGAAAACAAAAATATATCAAAATTAATTATCTTGAAAATTGTTTGCTGTGGGGTACTATTCCTTTTTTTTCTTGGAGGTTTAAGTCTTTTAGCCGGGATGAGTACAGGAAATATAGTACTTTCTGGCTTAGGCATTGCCGCCGTTTTGTGGGCTATATATCGATTAATTACGGCCTGGTTAAATAAAACTAACATATACTGACCATCACGGGTGTCCCGCCAACTTTTAGGGACGAGCAGCTCAAGGATGTATTGCTTAGATGTCACCCAATTATAATTATCTACCACATGCGCACATCTCCTGTGTATTCTCGTACTTGGCAATTCACCTCACGACAGCCAATCTTGAATGACGGCGTAATTTTTATTTGTTCTTCATAGTGTACGCATATGCAAAAAGGGAACAATCAGAATACAAGTAAGGAGATAGGTGAAATGTTTAATAGGAGAATACGGTGATATTAGAGGTGGCAATTCTTGACGTTAAACTCGGCGAGGAAAAATCCTTTGAAGCGGCTTTTGAGAAAGCACAGGGGATAATTTCAAAAATACATGGCTATGTTTCTCATCAGCTTCAGAACTGTATCGAGAAACCGAACCGATATATTCTATTGGTTAACTGGAAGACACTGCTAAATCATACCGAGGATTTTAGAAAGTCGGAAGAATATCAAGAATGGCGAGCTTTACTCCACCATTTTTACGAACCATTTCCCAATGTCGAGCATTACAAATGTGTTTTTAGCAACAACACATAGTACTATTTGTAAATTATCTGAGCGACCGTACGGAAACTTGGTCTTGCAGATGTTCAATCTCGCACCCTGGGGCGAAGAGGGGCGTGCCGTCAGAATGGTTTTTAAGCGTGCGCAGTAAAGGGTCGACGGCATCGTCAAGTTAATAGAAAAATTTAGAATAGTAGTCAAAACTTCGAAACGCTGCTGCCATCAAACAGTAGTCCGCTGGGTTGCTGGCAGTGGTATTCTCGTCCTAGTATCTTCATACTTGCAAACCGAGTGGTTTGTCTCCAAGCTGCGGTTTGCTGCACACTAGCACCTGCAATTTCCTTTGTGTTATTGTCATGAGGCAGTTTCTCGAAGATGCGTCGATAGAGTTCCTTATGTTTCCAGAATAGTACATGAATGTGATCCGGGCCAAACCAGACAGGTTCTAGTTCGAATAGTTCGACGTTATTAGCGGTAGCCATTTCCTTTATACCATGATGTATTTCTCTAGCACGGATGATGACCTCTGCCCTGCGCAGTCGGGAAAAAGGGAAGAACAGGCCACGAAGAATAAGGTAGCGTCTTTCCGAAAGGGACTCGAGGGAAGCGATCTGTATATTGGTCATGACGATGTGGGCCGATTGCCGCTTCAGTTGTTCTATGCACCCGGTAACCCATCGCAATATTTGCTCGGGTAGATAACCGTAAGGAATGTCGTTTCCAATGTCCGTCAAGAAAGCATAAGTCGGTAGCGTAATTGCAGACTCAAGCTGTGTCCATAGGCCACAAGTGGAGATGCCTGGTAGGCCACGAAGCATAACTTGGCTGTATTGGCCGTAGGAACGCCCATGTCCTGTGGCGACTAATACATCACTTGGCTGGCCGCAACGATGTTGCATGGCTTGGATAGCCGAACGCAGAGAAATTGTCAGATTACTGGCCCCTAGCAACACAAGTCGATTTACCGGCTGATCGAAAATACTAGGGGAGGCAGTCATTTTTTACACTCAATTATCAGATGCATTTCTGTTTTACTTAAACATTGGCACAACTGTACCGAAAGCTGCTCCTTATTGGGATTGCTGTCGCCATAGCCAATTATCTTGACACAGCGCTGTGGTCTGCACGGATGAGCCACTCAAAGGGTAATTATTCGCGAAGGCGGTAGGCGAACTAAAGGGTCTTGCCGATAATACAATCGTAGTAGGCCATAAATTTTCCTATAGTGCTGCTGTATAACCTCGGGCCGTTCGAAGAACACTTCACTCAGTACGGCAAAGTACTCCGCCGGTGAAGTTGCCGCGTAACAGTCGATGTCGATGTGATGATTGATACTACATTTATACTGAAAATCTTGAAAGCCGGCGCTGAAGACCTCACCCCATTGGACTGAATCCATCCCCGCATGCATAGGTGGAAAGCCATTCGCCGATCCATTTTGCATATCAAGTTTATGCGCAAATTCGTGGATAACCAAATTATGGCCATCAATGATTCCGGCGTGCTCGGTTTCATCCCAGGCCAATACCACCGGACCACGTTGCCAGGATTCTCCGGCTAAACTTGATTGTACCTGATGCTCGATGCCATCTTCATCGCGTACGATACGTTTCGTTGTAAATCCGGTCGGGTAAACTATAACCGAAACCCAGCCATTATAGGCACGAAGCCCCAACTTCAATATTGGCAAGCAGGCTTGTAGCGTGATATGTAACGCCATCGCCTGCGTGACAATGAGGCCTTGCGCCCCCTCAAACACTTTATGATGTAAAAATAGTATTGCCAATTCACGCAATGTTTGCCTTTCATTGCTCGTCAACCCATGCAAAAGCGGCAAGGAATTAAATGCCTTGTCCCACTGCGCTGGGGAAATTTTTGAACGTTGGATTATGCGATGGTCTAACCAATTGCGAATGTTTTGAAACATTCAGACAATATGGCCAAGGCGAGATGACTTAATTGGCGACACTTGTCGAGAAAATATAATCGTTATCATAGTGAATAGATTAGGGCTATAAACAACAGAATAAATACATATTTAAGCAGCCGTTTCAGCGATACTAAAGAGTAGGCCATCGATGGATTTTCAGAAGCGGTGTTCACGACCTGATCTTTATGTGTGCTGGTAATACGAAGGGCTTACTTCTCGGTGGAGGATTGCTACACATTAACATCAGCCGTTCCCCTTGTTCATATAAAATATATATACAATTTCATTATAAAGATTTAATAATAACACGAAAATAACAATATAGGTCAGGAGTGTTTTCTTGTACACTGCCACTGATGGCATGATTTGAAGATTGCAAAATCAACTCGTTGCCCACAGGAAATAAGCCGTAAATAACTAAGGAGTGACTACGTTGTCATTTGTATATCTGCATCGTACCCGTTTTTTGCGTCATCGACTCCACATATTCCGTTTAATGGTTACGGCTTAGAAGTATTTAGTATTAATTTCGAGCATGGCAATGTCTCTTCTCGCCGCAAAGATTTGACTAGCTTTGTGCGACTTGTGCGAACCGTACAGTAATTATTCTAGCCCATTCATCTTACTGTGCCGGTGAATTCCAAAAAAAATAGTGGCATGGTACCGAAATCAGCTCGTGCTAGAAATCGATACCTCAGTAGTGTCTGGTTAATAGTTGAACAGAATATCTAACGCATATAATGTATGGCAGGCGAAAGAAAATCCTAGATTTCTTAGCTTATTCTATGCCTATAATACGCTATTAATGTCCCCCGCGTGTTTTAAAACCCTCAGAGAATAGGGTCTATTAACTATAACAAAGCGGGTAAATTTCCAATATCATCCATAATCTTTCATCTACACCACCGATAGGTAGTAGCTGTATTACTAGGAGTGGCAATTGTGTTATTGAATAATCAAATATCTGTACGCCTTCTAACATTTAAACGATCCCCTGTGGCGCTAATTTCCGTCGGGCTGGTGTTCTTTATAGTCGTGATTTCATCACTTCTGGTGCAAAGGACCTCGGTCTCTTATAACGCCTCAGAAGGGCTACGCAGCCTTGCAGTGATGGATGAGGACAGGCATAGTCTTGGGACGTCGAATGTGCTATCGCAAGAGACTAGTCTTGCGGCAAAGAACAATTTTGCACTGCAATACCAACAACAAACGCCTATCACCAATGGCGGGCCTGCATGGCGGGCAATAAATACCAGCGCGAACATTGAGGCCTATTTTTTTGCTGATGGGCCCGTCATCCTTCCCGCGAGTCTGCGAAATGCCTGGAAATTCAAAATACATTTAATGCAAGTAAAGATCGCAGACGAGCAATATGTTTCGACTGGCATACCCCCGCATATACCAGAAAATGCCGTCATTAGCGCGACTAATAATAAAATCGAATATCAGCGCGGTATCCTGACAGAATGGTATATCAATGATGCACGAGGATTAGAGCACGGCCTGACGATTGATGCTCACGAATGGTTCGATGATAAGGAGACGTTAACCGTACTGGTTGAGATTGACGGCTCGAATCAAACCTTGGCACAGGTCGTTGATAGTCGAAATTTGAGGTTTGATTCAAAGCTAAATAAAACGTCGTTACTTTATTCCCATTTGGAAGTAGTAGACAAAAATGGCGAACCGTTGCGTGCAGAATTCAATCTTAAAGGAAATCAAATAGAAATCGTGATGGATATTAAGTCAGCCCAATTTCCTATTACTATTGATCCATTGATTACCTCGTCCAATTGGGAAACTAAAGGCTCAGGGTTGTTTGGAGAAAGTTATGGCCATGCGGTCGCTAGTGTAGGT
>JBGMRO010000359.1:0-4816 GCA_048061555.1 Thiohalomonadales bacterium
AGTTATGGTATAGAGCTTGACGCACTCCCATATATAACGGGTGGATATTATGTTTCAGGGCCCTGTGTCAGGATAGTTGTCGCCTACCGTAAACCTGCGCCACAAAAAAAGGCGATTGGATAAGCCAATCGCCTTTTTAAGTCATTGTAACCTACTCATAAACTATACTTCTGTAATCTAAGCGCCCAACTTTCCTTAAGCGAGCTGCCCGTTCAGGCTGAGCTGGGCGTTGAAGTCTTACAAAATTTTTAAAACGTTATTACAAAGCAGGAACTGGTATTGCTGTCGCTGTAATATCGACGCTGTCTGTGAATGTTTCGCCAGCACGCAGAAAAGTAGCGGTTACCGTTACTGTTCCTCCTTTGCTAGTCGTTTTCAGCATGCCTTTGCTAGAAGGGCTATGGCTAAAATAGGCGATTGATTCATCACTACTTACGTAGCTCAAGTTAGATGATGCGCTAATGGGAAATAACACGTTAGTAGCCCCCTGTACCCCCGCGGCCGCAGAGAATTGTATCGTCATGCCTCGAAATACCGTTGTGTTTTGCGGAACCTGATTCAAGAAAATACCGGTCACTTTAAACTCAGTAACGGTAACCAGTGCTTCTTCCGGAGGGAGCGTGCTAGGAGCCGCCCCTGCCGGGTAGCTCATAGAAATTTTTACCTCACCCGGAATTGTTCCTGCAAGATAGACATTCGGTGTGCCAGTAACTGCATTATCGACGGTGCGAGCATCTGCAGTTGCCCATACGGTAGTGCTATCATACGTAATATTGGCTTCGGCGCCACCTGCAAACGTAGCGTATGCCTCGAAAGCTTGAGTACTACCAGGAAACATTTGTGCAGCAATTGGAGTGATTCTCAGTGCGGTAATATCTGCTGCATCATAACCGCTGATCTTCACTGTATGCTCGAGGCCACCCATGGTAGCAGTGACCGTCAAATCCTGATTAGCTTGATTTACAGTTGCGAGTCCAAACTCACTGAAAGTTACTGCGCTACCTATTCCCTGCCAGTTAACTTCATAAGTTAAGTCACGCGTCACTCCGTTAGCGTACGTCCCCATGGCCGAATATTGGTGTGATTGTCCCACGACTTTAACCAAATTTACGGGCGTTACGGTTATACTGTCGAGCGCGACCGGTGCGGTGACATTCACTTGAGCTTTTGCCGTCAACGAGCCTAGCGTCACGACGATATTGTCTGTGCCTTCCATTATCATTTTAACCGTCGGATAGTCGGGGGCTGCAGCATCATATGGCACGAATTCCGCGATTGCAGGACTCAGCTCCGTCGACCACTCTACCTGATCATTAACAATGCTCGTTACACCGTTGGCGTCTACGGCCGTGACCTCATAATAATTAAGTGAATCTAGCATTGCTACACTGATTATCGGATCTATATTTAAAGACACAATTTTAGGTTTCGCCACTGGATCATCGTCACTATCACATCCACTGATGACAAGCGACATAAACAACAATGTCCCGATTAATGATAATTTTAATATTAAACTCTTCATAACTAACCTCGTATTATGCAAGTACAAATTATTCCCTAAATATAGATTAAAAAGGGTCTGAGTTTCGTGTGCGACATCTCCTTTATGTTAGCTAAGGCTTGACTGTCAGTAAGAATAGCAGAGTTAGCCGCTAGCAACCTATGGTTAAAAAACACACACGGCTGCACCCCTCACGAAACTAGCCGCTATATGATCACAATCTTGTCAAAAGTACAAGTCCAAATAGTTGTGAATTCGCGCATTAATCTAGCAATTAGTGATTACTAACTATTCTCGTCGCACTGTGTTTTTGTGGACGCTATTTAGGCGCCGCCAACTTTTCAAATGTCGCAATAAACATTTGAAAAGAAACTAAATGACGCAATAAACATTTGAAAAGAAACAAGCTGTGTAGGGTATAGATCATGTTATTTTTTTACTTAATTAAATGCCGAAAATCTGTAAAGAAAAAATACGCAAGTCTCTGGGCCACAAACGATAAAGTAACGGATGACACTTCTAGCGTCACCGGTTGTTGCGTGCATTGATCAAAAAAAATGTATGAATATAAAAACGTTAAATACGTTAAATACGTTAAATACGTTAAACACGTTAAACACGTTAATTATGTATTGTAATTGTAAAATTTTTTATGTTTTATAATCAGTCTTGTGTATCCACCGCCTTAGGCGGTGGCCTGGACAATGGCTAGGGACTATTGCGGGCTATTGGGGACGTTGTTGACTAGAAAGAATAACTATTTTACCTTCTAAATATCTTAGAAACTGCCGACGTTAAAACTCCCGTACTACGTGTGATTTCAGCTAAAGAAGTACCACACATTTCAATCAATCTGAATGATATCTGGACTTAGGGTTGACTCACGGCGATACACTGACTTGCCGTGCTTAGCGCCTAATGCCTACCTCCACGCTTTTGCAAATTTGCTTAATAATCTTGTTTATTGCTTTATACGGGTCTTGTGCTTTATATTGACTTTTAGTCCACTGATCGATGCGGGCCATGAGCGGATGCTCCGATATGAAATATTGACAGAAACTTACCTGGTGTGTATTCCAGGCGACTTTTTAGAAAATATTTTACTTAATTTCTTAGATAAATAGCTACATCCGTCTTTTTCGCTGCTTTTATCAATTTCTTATCTAATGTCGCTAACGGTAAACCTTCTCTTTATGGCAAGCTCAAGGTAGGCGGCATCATAACTGCTTAACTTATAAATACGCGCTAATGCGAATATCCGGCTAAATGTCTGTTGCGAGGTTAACGGATCGACATGAATAGGCAAGTTTTCTAATTGAGAAATAAACGATTCAATTTCCCCTGGACTTGCATCCAACCGATTTTCTGCGCCTAATAAGACATTGGCCGCTTCAAGATGCCACAAATTTGGCACGAGCGAATCTGAATCCACTAAACTTTCCAAAACGGACTCAGCATAATTCTGGTCTGAAGCTTTCTCAGTCTCTAACAGCCATCGCATTGCGACTGAATTATCGACTACAAAATCTGTCATCTGCGACCACTTTCTTTAAATTCCTTCAAAAGTGTATCAGAGGTCTTATGCCTTTTCGCTTTCAAAATATTACTTATAGCCGCTTTAGTTTTCTGTTTGCTTCGTACTCGACTAGGAATTAAATCTGCAACGGGCTTGCCTCTGTTGGTGATGGTAAAAGCCTCGCCAGCTTCGACGCGACGAAGTATTTCCGGTAATTTTGTTTTTGCGTCATAAGCACCAATTTTTTCTGCCATATCAATATCCTCTTGTCTATACCCAAAGTGTTTGAGATTTAGGTGTTTAGTGCCTGTCATATTTTATCCATAGCGAGGCGAAATGACGCGTAATAGTCGGCCTATTGCAAGGAGTTTCAACGAAGCTATGAATAAAATAGGACGGCAATAAGGCCTAAATCTTAGACGCTTTGGGTATATATAGACCAGTTTACTAGTCTATATATGGGGTTGCAAGATAATAGACTAGGTTACCGGTCTATTCGTACAAATACGGTTATGAAATTCAACGGCTAATTCTATTCTATATTTTGCAAAAAAAATAAAATTATTGTAGTGGCTGAGGTACAGTAGATTTGATGGTCCGCTATCGCGAAAGACAAACGTTATGGCAATTAAGCTTATGGTGAGTGGCTATTAATAGACGCATTAAATAAAATGCTCGCTGTCAGTGAAACAATTGCATTCCCCATCGTCGTTGTAGACACCAAGGACGGAGCCACTAAGTTTTATGAAAAATTAGGGTTCACCCCATTTCTTGATTCCCCCAACAAGCTTTTCATAACGGTTGCGGATATCCGGTCAAATTTAGATAAATGAGCATGGGTGATGTTGTCGGCTAGAAGTGGACGCTTATCCTATGCGTTATAAATACAAAAATACAATTCTGGTCTCGCATTTGTTGTTTAGCAACAGCTAATTCGATGCCTGATCACTATTGACGAAAATATAGACAAAAATATGAATTAAACATTAAGTATGCGGATACCGCAGATTCAGAACGCCACATGACTTAGGCTAACTCTTAGCGGTATGGTCGGTTATGATTCAAACTAATATTGTGGGTATCCTGTTACACGTGCCCTGCGATCTAATTGCCGCCGTATATTTATAAGAATTGAAACCGAGACTGCTTTATTCGAATTGCAGAGAAGATAAATACAGGTTAAGTTAGCCGGGGGTTTTTATCATAGACTAGTTTCAGGGAAGAAAAATATGCCGTACGTCAAAAAATTGCTTGTGCCTTATTTATTGTCAATATCTTCAGCTGGATTTGCTGGAAATCTACCCAGAGTTCCAAATACATTTGTCTCTGGTGATACAGTATATGCGAGCGAGGTTAATGAAATTAACCTACAGGCCACCATGGTTGTCAATAGTCATATCTGCTAATTTGTCAGGGTATAGTCCTTTATACATTTTTGCTAATCATCGCGGCAGTAGACCCTTATTTTGCTTAATTAAAATACAGTAAATCTGTACACAAAAAATGTGCAAGTCTCTAGACAACTTACGAAAAGTAACGGATGATATCGCCACCATCACCTGCTGTTGCGGATCAATTAAACAAAAATATGTAAAACCATAAAAACCATAAAAACCATAAAAACCATAAAAACCGTAGCGTAACTGTAAAGTATTGTATGTTTATCGATCAAATTTTTACTTCTTAGTAAATAAAATCTGAAAATCTATTATAAGTAAATGTTTGCCCCTGATTGTATCTATATATGCGGTTTAAATATCCCAGCTTAACTGTTACTCTGTTTGGTTTGTTATTTT
>JBGMRO010000360.1:0-4806 GCA_048061555.1 Thiohalomonadales bacterium
TTGTTGATCACAGGCATGACTTCCAGGCCCTGCTCTATTGCGGTATAACAGTTCGCAACACTCTGGGCTTCGACGCCTTGCGAGGCATCCACCACCAATAAAGCGCCTTCACAGGCCGCTAGGGAGCGAGAGACTTCATAGGAAAAATCCACATGCCCGGGGGTATCAATAAAATTTAATTTATATATTTGACCATCTTTAGACTGATAGTCTAAGGTAACACTCTGAGCCTTGATGGTTATTCCGCGCTCTTTCTCTATATCCATAGAATCAAGCACTTGCGCCGACATCTCACGTTCAGATAGGCCACCACAATACTGGATAAAACGATCAGCGAGCGTGGATTTTCCGTGATCAATATGGGCAATTATCGAAAAATTACGGGTGTGCTTCATGTCGAGGGGTTACCGTTATTGTGATTAAACAATAACAATGTTGCGTAGTGATATAACGTGTTAATAATACACCCTTTTTTCAATCAAAATGGTACTGCCTAAAATTTTTATCCTGGCCACCAAAAAACCGGGTGGCACATCGATGAACCACCCGGTTATGGCACTAGTAGGCATTTACTCGGCCTGATTGCGATATTATAACTCAAGTATCGCAATTCAATGACCTAATTTATCTGAGTATTCGCTTATACTTACTCTCCATTCAGTTTTAGCGCCAAAAATACCGGGCCACCTCTTCTCTGCACCAACAAGGGCACTGATTTTCCGGTGGGTAGCTCTTCAACTAAGCCTTTAAACTGTGTGGTGCTCACGATATCGACGTTATTAATCATCAAGATGACGTCGCCACGGCGGATACCTGCCCGACGGGCGGCACCCGCAGTGACCTCTTTGACGACCACACCGTTATCTTTGACATCGAGCCGCTTGCGCACCTCCGCAGACATATCCAGCACGGTAATATTAAGCCGGTTATTTTCCAGGGCTTGTGGATGCACGCTGGAGACCTGTACATTGTCTTCGGGCAATTCACCCAGAACAATTTTCAGGGTTTTTACCTTTCCTTCGCGCAATATTTCCACATCGACGCTTTTACCTACTGGACTGATCCCCACGATCGGAGGCAAGTTAGAAGAGCGCAGTATTTTATGGCCATCAAACTCCATCACCACATCACCGACTTGAAAACCGTGTTTCTCTGCGGGGCTATCAGGCAGTACTTTTGCCACTAACGCGCCACGCGGTTTATCCATATTAAACGATTCCGCCAACTCTCGAGTCACATCTTGTATTAACACACCCAACCAGCCACGCGCCACATGCCCCGTTGACTTTAATTGTTTGACGACGTTCATAACCATATCGATCGGTATCGCAAACGACAAGCCCATAAAGCCGCCGGTACGACTATAAATTTGCGAATTTATGCCGATAACTTCTCCGTCTAAATTAAACAACGGTCCGCCAGAATTACCCGGATTAATGGCAACGTCGGTTTGGATAAACGGTACGTAGTTTTCGCGTGGCAGGCTACGCCCTTTCGCACTGACGATACCCGCAGTAACGGAATGATCAAAGCCGAACGGCGAACCAATCGCCAATACCCATTCACCAACCCGCAGTTTTTCTGAATCTCCAATCTCAACGACGGGCAAATTTTCTGCCTTTACCTTGAGTAAGGCGATGTCACTACGTGGATCGCGCCCCACTAATTCAGCCTTTAGCTCCCGCCGATCGTTCATTCTGACAATAATTTCATCCGCATCTTTGATGACATGATAATTTGTCAATACATAACCATCACTGGAAATAATAAAGCCGGAACCTAATGATCTAGCATCAAAGTCGTCAATATCGGGGCCAGCGCGCGGCCCTTGACCTTCACCAAAAAAATGCTTGAATAAATCACCGAAGGGCCCTTCTGGTGGCGGGGATTGATTCGGATTACCAAACTGCCTTCTCTGCTTGGTCGGCGGATGTTTGATTTTTTGAGTGGTACTGATATTCACTACTGCTGCGCCATTCTTTTCAACCAACTCGGTAAAATCCGGCAGTTCAACCGCTAATGCAGGTGTAATCATGGCGACAGCAACCAAACCCATCGCTGCTAAAATAGTGGCAACAATTGTTGATTTACGTTTTATACCGGCAGTAGACCGATCCATACTAGCTCCTATTTCGTGCTTATGACTATTGCTCTCGTGCCCATCCAAAAACGGTCTATTTTCCCAACGTTTTTATCACATTCCAGCACTTTAAGTTAAGCATTTTATTTTAAAAGAAGTGTCACATCAGTTAGATACTGACTTATTATAGAGTTACCTTAACTAAAGGATACATTTTCCGCATTTATTTACCATTGACGGTCACATCAAATGACCCGCAGGGCACTATGCGTTGATACCCGCGATTGTGGCAACACCCGCAAAACAGAGGGTTGGTATCGCTCATTATCTTTAATAGAGCGTGCGAAATGTCGCAACCATACGATACCGATTATTATTCCGAGCAATGCGAATAAGGCACTGACCGTATCGACATCCCAGATGGTTAGCTGTCGGCCAACGAATTCACCCAATATGGCAAAGCTTATCATAAAAATCAAAGGAACGGCGTATACCGCCACAGAACCACTGATCAAGGCGCGCTCAGGAAGGCCCAATACGACACGGTCACCCGCAACTATGTCGCCCACAGCGACGTCATTTTGAACAAATTTGACACTAAGTATGGATCGTCGCCGACCCAGCACCTTACTAATCACTGCGCTACCACAACCACCACGGGCGCTACAACCGCCACAAACTGATTGCCGTTGCACTTCGACCGTCAACGTACCAGCTTTAACATCAATAGATTCAACCTTGGCGATTTCCTCTATCACCCATCTGACCCTTGGCTCAGGTTTTGAGTCACAGCATACACCGAGTCAGCAATCATCTTTACTGTCGTTGACGGCACTTCGCCAACCACGGTCACCTGGTAATCACCCATGACGACCCCGTAAATATTTATCGCTCCGACTCGGGAAGAGCCCACAAACGGCTGGCTTTGCACGCTAAAAAACTCTATATAAACCGAGACCGACGCCAAACCATCGGAAATGATCATATGGTCGGCTAAAGTTTTACTGTTAGGCATCTGCTGCTTGGTTACAGTGGTAATTTTAAATCCCACCGGTAATTTAGCCACCTTCCAGCGCCCCGAATGACCTGCCGGGTGGGTCAAATTGGCTTGAATGTTTGTTTGCTGATGATTTTTTCGGTCGAAAGAATGCCAAGTGAAAGATTCACCTGAGATTTCAGGTTTGAGCATCGCATCTGGGATCGAATCGACAATATCCAACTGTGCAAACATAAATTGCTCCAGCACATTTCCCTGGGGACCGATTAACTCGGACTTCAGTAACAACGAATTACCATCGAACAGCCATAACTTATAACCATAACGAAAGTCGTCTTTGGGCTGTATGATAATGATACGGGCGGATTTTCCTGCTACACGACCTCCGCCATCCTCTTGAAATGTATAGGTATTACCGAAACTAGTGAATTTTGTATTGAGTTTAGAAAGCAGACTACTGCTAAGTTTACGCTTCCCCACCAAGACCGATTGACTATCGGACATATAGCAGGTCACCACGTCATTTTTTCTAATGACCTCTCTAGGGTCACCGCCGAGCTGCACCAAGCGCTCTACTTCACCGTCGGGTCCATTTTTATGAATTATTTTCATGGACTCTACAACATCATCATAGGCATACACCACAGTACCATGATAATTTAATTTTTGTATCGCTTGCGACATTCGATTTAGCGCGTCAGTGGCACGCTTAGACGAAGCTGCCGCACTATCTAATTCGGATTGACTTCCCGTCGTAATCGTACCGTCGCCAACTTCCACTATAGGGTTCGCGACGACAACGCCGTGCTGCGCTACAAGAAAAAACAACCCCCATACGGCTACTGGATTGATCACTGTCTAGGTAAATTCTGCTGGATCGTCGAAGAAGTGGTGGGAGGAATAGCGTCGCGACCTGATATAGTGGCGTGACCTGATACAGCGGTGCGACCCGATACAATGCGGGCGTAAGGCATAACACCTTGCAGCTGAGTACCGGAAACGTTTTGGCTATGATTGATCAGATACTTGTGTAATTGCGCACTAATTGTTGGGTTAGAGACATTCAGTGGACGTCGCCTCTCTGTCTGCGACGGGCCTCGGCGAACCTGCATAGCCGGTGTCATTTTCGACGCAAGAGATCGATTGCGAGGAGATTGAAATGGCCCCATAGAATTTCTATTCGGTGACACGGACGAAATCATACGTGAATTCTCAACAGACGCAGAACTCGCCACGGCTTCCTGACCGGTCGATGAAAAAATAGTCGGTAGACTAGGCGCCCTTGAACGATTCGTAATTGCAACAACATTGGAAGTGGAATCTAAACCTGCGTCAGCCAAGCCCGAGGAACCGTTGGTTTGTTGTTGAAAATTATATTGAAAACTCACCACCGACACTGCCGCTACGGTAGCGGCAACGGCAAATCCAGCAATCCGTTTACCCGTACGGGTATGTAATGCCGCAAGAACATTAGCATGTTGAGGCGAATCGCCAGCCGCCGCTGAATTTTTTGTGTTGTCTTTTTTTGTCGTTGCAGAAATCACCGGTGCTAGAATCGCGGGCTCAGATTCTAGGGCTTGCATAATTCGGGTTGAAAAATTGAGGTCTACTGCGGGGGGAAGGTCACGTCTAATTGAATCTTGGACTAGCTGATAGCGACTCCAGCGTTGTTTAAGTTCGTGCTCATGACAAAGTTTGTCCATCAATGGCTCTTTGTCTATGCCCTGAG
>JBGMRO010000361.1:0-4800 GCA_048061555.1 Thiohalomonadales bacterium
TTCGATAAATTCAGCACCGCCACAGGATATGGTGATAGGGACGGGTTTATTCTGAAAATTAAATTTAACCTCTTCCACGCATAGACGTAATTTTTCGGCGACCGCCATTGCGTCCTCTAGTGAGGTTTCTGGCATGAGTACCACGAACTCTTCACCACCGTAGCGGGCGATGAAATCTGTCTCGCGCACATTGCTATTGAGTTTTTTGGCGATAAGGCGCAGGGCATTATCTCCAGCCTTGTGGCCATAGGTATCGTTAATATTTTTGAAGTGGTCAATATCGAATATCAACATCGAGAGCGGTTTTTTATAGCGTTTCCAGCGTGCGAACTCCATGTGTACATGCTGCTCGTAGGCTAGGCGGTTATAGAGGCCGGTCAATGCATCATGTGTCGCCTGCGCATGCTCCTGTTGTAGTCTTTCGCGCAGAGTATCGCCTTCTTTCTCCAGTTTTTTGAGCCGAACACTGCTGAGATTGAGGGCGTCTTGTAATTTTTTCTGTCGCTCGAATAAAGACAGTTGATTTTCGCTAATATGGGTCTGTATAGCGTTAACACGTTCGTTAACGTCTTGCTTTAGTAGGTCGAGGGTATCGGCCTGTAGTACGCTTTGTTGCAATTCTTGCATTTCTTTACTGAGATGCTGGTTGAATTGTTCATGGCTGTGTCCCGAATCGACACTAATGTCGACAATACCTCCCAAATTACCCTCAATAACCTCCAAATGGTTAGTCAACTGCAACAAAAATTCATGTAGATCACGTTTTTCAAACTCGATAAGTTTACGTGTACCAATAAGTAGGTCGGCTATCGCCTTTATTATTCCTGGAATTTCCATTTCGCCGATACCGTCGATGATACGGTCGCGTAACGCTAGTGCGGGTGCTTGCAAGTCTAAGGGAAAGCTCATCGTTTCGAGCAATTTTAGACAAAATTTATTGATTATGACGAGCTGTTGTTGCGTGTCTGCTGCGGGAACTGTTTTACTATGCTCACTTTTTTGAGAGTCGTCTTTTTGTTGCGCTCCACTTAACTCGGTAACGGCCTGCAACGAACTGACAATATCATCCAATATTGACGTCACGGCTTGTTTGGATTTTATGTTTTCCAAGCGCTCACGTAGCTGCGTCGATTGGCTGTTATTTAGCCAGTGCGAGGGTAATTTTTGCATGAGTTGGTCAAGCACATTACTGCTTACTGTGTGATAGGCGGCCTCACTGACGTCTTGTTCCCGGTTGGCGGGTTCCTGCTCAGATGCTGGTGCATCAAAATCAATGGCGATATCGTCTTTATCGCCGAATACCTTCTGTAGCCACGTTCTGGAGTCCATTTGCAGGGTCGCAAAGGTCGAATTTAATATCGCGCAGTAGGATTCTAGCTCAGTTTGTACTGAATCCTTTTTATCCAGGCTGGCCAAATTCTTTTTTAGCTTGCGGGTCTTTTTTTGAAAATGCTTGGGAAGCTCGACATGATTCACCAGCCAGGTCAAAGAACCTAGTGGCGTGTAGGTGTCATCGTCTGCAGCGCTACGCTCATCGAGTCTTTTGACCGTGTGAGTGATATTGTCGACAATATATTGAATGTCCTGGTAGGCCTTATCTTGTCCACTTTCTGTACGCAGAGATTTACGCAATGATTTCAGCTGAACATCCAGCTCATTATCGATACCATCGGCGGCTAGGGCGACACGATTTAGGCAGTGTTTGAGCAGTTTTTCTTGCGTTCTCCAAAGTTTTTCTTTGGTTTCGGTTTCATCCAGGTAGTCGAGGTACTTCTGTTTCCAATTTTCTTGCTGTTTTGCTGCTAACGCCATCGTAATACCTGCTGTCTCCTGAGATATCACTATTAGCGGCCTTTGGCGCGAGTTATTTAACCTAGCGGTGGGGTGGGATTCCTATTATGACGACGTTTCTGGTAACCACTGTGACTTCGTTCTCACTTTAAGCGGCCATACGAAAATTTGCAGGCAGCTCAAGGTCGACGGCAATGGGTAAATGGTCGGATAGACGGTGATCGAGTACTTGAATGTCTCGAATGATCAGGCTCGGAGACGCCAGTATGTGGTCTATACGTTTTGCCGGGCGCCAACTGGGGAAGGTGTACATATCGTTGGTTTGTTCTAACAGGTTAGTCGTATCGAGCAGGTGTTTCATTTCTGTGCTATCGGGTTGGCAGTTTAGATCTCCCATGAGGATCACATGTTGGTAACAATTGAGGATCTCACTAATAAAGTCGAGCTGTTTACGTCGGGCGCGGCGTCCTAAGGCCAGGTGCGCGACCACCAGGATTAAAGGATCGCTAGGCTCCCCATACCGGACCACCATGGCACCACGACCCGGTATAGGGCCGGGTAGTTTATAGTGGCTCACCTCATAGGGGTCAAATTTCGACAGCAGGCCGTTACTGTGTTTGGTCATAAAGCCGATTTCACGGTTGGTTTGCTGGTACCAGTGTGGGAAACCACTTTTTTCGGCCAGGTATTCAATCTGATTGACAAAACCACTGCGAAAACTCCCCGCGTCAACTTCCTGTAATGCAACGATATCAAAATGTGAGATCGCCTCGGCGATAGTGGCTAGATTGGTGTGGATATGTTTGTGCGGTAACAGGTGTTTCCAAAATTTGGTGACATAGTCTCTAAAAGACGTGGATGCCATACCGACTTGAATATTGTAGGTGAGTAGCTTGATATGGCTAGGTTGTGTGTGAGGTGTGCCATCGCGGTGGCTAGTTGAAAGTGGTAGTTCTAACGACATAGATTTATTCCTGAGGGTGAGGCTAGCTAAATATCCTAAGTGGTGATGTTTAGGAAGGAAAGACTATTTCACCTAATTTTTCGGTCAAACGCAAGTTTTCTGAGTAATCGACCGGACAATACAATAATATTTACCGTGATATCGGCTAATGCCTGCGTTAATGTAGGCAAAAATCCACAGGGCGTGCCGCCCCTGTATCCTTCTGCATCAATGAATTCGGCGTATTTGACGAAATCTTGATTGTTAAAGTGTATTTGGGCCTAGCACCCAGCCAATCGTTTATTTAGACTCAAGTTCGACCAAATAATTGACCACTTTAAATATTTTGTTATTGCCACCCGCTTGCTGGGCACCGGTACGATATTTTCCGTTTACGATCAGGGCGGGTACACCCTTGATTCCATAGCGGCGGCTCATATCTTTGGCGCGTCTTACCTTGGCTTCGACCGCGAACGATTTGAATACCCGCTTAAAATCGTCGTTAGACACACCATATTTGCTATAAAGGTCCATTATGGCCTTTTCTGTATTCATTTTTTGTCGTTTGCCATGGATCGCATCAAACATGGCCTTGTGCGTCTTGTCCACCACGCCGAGTATCTCGGCGGTATAATAGGCACGGGCATGTAGTTCCCAATCGGGTCGGAAGATGGCGGGTGTACGCACAAATACGACGTTTTTAGGCATTTTTTTGACCCAACGGTCGACATAAGGCTCCAGCTTGTTGCAATGTGGGCAGCCGTACCAAAACATTTCTACGACTTCAACTTTCTTTCCATCGGTAGAAACGGGTTGTGCAGGCGAGATCTTTTCGTAGTGAATTTTTTCTTTATAAGTCGCTGCGGTGACCGAGGTCGCGGTAAAAGCTAAGCCGATGATGGCGAAACCGGTAAGAATTTGACGAATTGCACTCATTTATTGTACCCCTGATTCAAATTATCACTGTCATGACAGTAGCCATAGACAACTTGTAAACCTACAAGTGCCATATTTTGGCGATATCGACGGCGTGAAACCGCGGAAAAAGAGCGTACCCAATTCACACCGGGAACGCAACACGAACCCCAATCTGCATATTGTCTGTTCATTGTGCAAATTTGTGTGGGGTTTCGATTTAAGTCTGTGGCGTGATCGTATATTCTATGCACATTAGAATTGTCGTGTCATATTATTAAAAAATAGTTAAGGAGTGTTTTGCATGACCACGGAAAATATTGATCTGACCACGTTCCTGAATGAACAAGTGTGGTGCGAGTCGTTAACGATCAAAGAGGTGAAGACCCTGATCGACTATACTGAATCGGTCAGTTATAAAAACAATGACATTATTGCCGAAATCGGTGAAGTCGGTGATTCCCTGTTTTTTGTACTCAGCGGAAAAGTGGCGCTTTATCGTGAGGAAACTACCGCCAATGAGGTCGGTATTATCGAGCAGGGTGAAATCATGGGAGAGATGTCCTTTTTTGATCGGCGACCACGTTCTGTGCGACTTCAGGCGGTTAAAAAAACACAGTTGTTGAAACTCAATCGAGCCATGTATCAACGCCTGAGGATCGAACACCCCTATATCGCCGTGAATTTATTGGAGCACGCCATCGTCAGCCTTGACCACTTGTTCCGACGTGCGAGTAAAGATGTATCGACCTTTGCGGATTATTTGTATGCGCCTGGGCGTAAGTAGTGCCTGTCCACAAACGAGGGTATTTCTCCAAGATCGAGGCGTACCGATTTTTTAAAGCGCAGCATATATTAATATGTGAGCATTTAAACAATCGGCACAACGATGAGATTGGTGAAATAAACCGATTGTGGATGGGCACTAAGTAGGTCGCCGATGGGGTAAGCTGCATTGACTCGCCCCAGATTCAAGTCCTTGTTTATGTGCGCGCACGAATAAGTTGTGGGTTACTAGTGGCCAAATACATAAGATCTACCTGGCAGCCGGTGATATTATCGACATCACCGTATTTTACCCCGTTACGTACCATTTTGAATCCACTCGCGGATTACACCCGCTGGCCAGGTTTGCAGGATTACCAACGCTT
>JBGMRO010000362.1:0-4797 GCA_048061555.1 Thiohalomonadales bacterium
CGGAGAAAACCATGTACAGGGATGACTATAAATGGCTGGCTTCACACGCAACCGAACTGTTATTAAATGAAGAAAAAAGGCAGATGTGTATTGCCGGGCTTAAAGAGGTAACATCCTTAATCGGGTCGCCCGGCGCATCGGCAAAGGCAGCTGATGAAGCCCTGGGTATGATATAAGCTAAATTCTTTGACGAATTTCATATTGCAAAAGGAAAGATTATTTTTTTGCGTTGCCTGATGTACATATTGATTTAGTAATGGAAAACTATTATTTAATGTACCCGCTTTTCTTTAATATGCTACAATACTACCTATAATTCATGGAGTGTACCTGTTTTTCATTTACATTTGTTTACCTGTTATTCACCAACGTACATGAAAAATAACCAATTTACCCGGGAAATAACTGTTTTTCACGGTCGATCAGTTCCGGAAACAGGAAGGGTTGCGGGATATGCTGCTATCATTGACGCACTGGAACTCCCTGTGCCCCTGCCATCTACACTTGCCTTGATCAGTAAAAAAAACCGCCGTTACGAAAAGGATGGCTGGAGAGTATTCACCCCCAAACACCAACCCGACAATAGCCTGTATAAGCAGCTTGTTTTTGCATTGAAATATGAAGGGATAAACCTTCTGTTATTTAAATGCCTGTTTTCCAAACTTGGCAGTAACGAAGTGAAAGAACTGCTTCACATTGAACCAACCGGACAGTATAGCCGGAAGATCTGGTTTTTGTACGAATGGTTAATGGAGAAGCCTTTGGATCTCCCCGACCTTGGCATCAAGAATTATGTTCCTTTACTGGACGATAAATTACAATACGCCATCGAAGGAGAACGTTCGCCCCGTCACCGTATAATCAATAATCTGCCGGGTACACCCGGTTTTTGTCCACTCATTTTTAAAACACCCAAACTGGAGGCGTATATCTATTCCAACTTGTCCGATAAAAAGGATGATTATTTAAATACGATACGTAAAGACGTGCTGCAACGTGCTTCGGCATTTCTATTATTAAAAGACTCAAGGGCCTCCTTTACCATAGAAGGCGAAGACCCGGGGAATACCCGTGCCACGCGATGGGGAAAAGCGATCGGGCAGGCCGGTTCAAAACCACTCAGCAAGGATGAGTTGGTACGCTTACAGCAGATTATCATTAAAGACAGTCGGTTTACCGCGATGGGGTTTCGCATGGAAGGTGGTTTTGTTGGTGAACATGATCGAAGTACAGGAGGACCTATCCCGGATCATATTTCCGCAAAATGGCAAGATGTCGAATTGTTAACGGAAAACCTTTTAGCAACCGGCGCGGTGCTGGAGAGTGCAGGGTTTGATGCCGTATTGACGGCTGCCGAAATAGCCTTCGGCCTTGTTTATATCCATCCGTTTGCTGATGGCAATGGCCGGTTGCACCGGTACATTATTCACCATGTTCTGGCGAAGATGAATTTTGCCAGGCAAGGGGTTATTTTTCCAGTATCGGCTTCCATATTAGATCATATTGATGATTACCGCAACGTATTGGAATCTTATTCACATCCACTTCTGGAGTTTATTGAATGGAAGCCTACAGCTAATAATAATGTGGAGGTACTAAACGAAACGAGTGACTACTATCGATATTTTGATGCTACTAAACAAGCCGAATTTCTGTACGACTGTGTTCAGGATACGATTGAGAATATAATTCCCAATGAGGTGAATTACCTGGACCGCTACGATGAAATGAAACGATACCTTGATGACAATTTAGAAATGCCTGATAAGACTGTGGCTCTGCTTATCAGATTCATAGAGAAGAATAATGGCCAACTGTCCAAAAGGGCGAGGGAGAAGGAGTTTGACGCATTAACAGAAGAAGAGGTCAGGGATATTGAAAATAGATATCAAGAAATATTTCTTGAAGAATAAATGTCTACTCAATCGAACTGTTATTAAATGAAGAAAAAAGGCAGGCATGTATTGCCGGACTTAAAGAGATAACATCCCTAATCGGATCTCCAGGCGCATCTGAAAAGGCTGCGGCTGAAGCCTTGGGCATGATATAAGCTAAATTGAATGAGCATAAATGAAAAAAAATAGAAAAATACCAGACAATCAGATTACCGTATATCAAACACCAGACGGGAAGATTAATATCGAAGTGCTGTATGCCAATGAAAACATCTGGTTATCTCAAAAACGAATGGCTGAGCTGTTTGGGTGCAGTGCAGACAACATCTCTTTGCATCTGAAGAATATCTATAAAGATAAAGAACTCGATGAGTCGTCAACTGCCGAGGTTTTCTCGGTAGTTCAAATTGAAGGGAAAAGGGAGGTTACCCGCAGCATAACCTGCTACTCTTTAGAAGCAATTATTGCCGTGGGGTATCGGGTAAATTCGGAACGTGGTACGCAATTTCGGCAATGGGCGATAACTATTCTTCAACAATATATTCATAAAGGTTTTGCAATCGACAACGACCGTTTTAAATACGGCTCACGGTTCAGCACCATGTATTTTGATGATCTTCTTGAGGAAATCCGGGACATTCGATCCAGTGAACGAATGCTGTATCAGAAAATAACAGACATCTACGCTACTTCAATTGATTATTCACCAAAAGTGGAAACAACCAAACAGTTTTTTGCAACTGTCCAGAATAAACTCCATGTATTACCGGACATACTGCTGCGGAGATAATTTCTAAACGGGCCGACAGTTCTAAACAGAGTATGGGACTGACTTCCTGGCGAAAAGGGCCACATGGAAAGATATACCCTAACGATATAACAATTGCTAAAAATTATCTAAATAAGGATGAGCTTGACCATCTCAACCGCATTGTGACAATGTATCTTGACTATGCGGAATTATAGGCTGTTCGTAATATTCAAATGTATATGAAAGACTGGATTGAAAAGTTGAATGCCTTTTTGAAATTCAGTGAATATGAAATACTGACAAACGCTGGCGCAATTAGCCGTGAAGTTGCTTTAGCTTTGGCGCATAAGGAATACGACGTATACCGTATCCGGCAGAATAAAGATTATCTCTCTGATTTTGACAAAGAAATAAAGCGGATCACAGGCAAAAAAGATGGAAAATTAAATTGCTGAAAATACGATGGAAGAGTTTGTCATTAATGAGTTTCATGTTGCAAAACAACCTCACTCTTTTATAATAACCCTGAACAAGAAGCAGTTACAGATCACCTCAACCACATTTTAAATATCTTCAAAAAGATAGTTTTACTTGTTTATACGAGTAAGATTTTCACATACATTTATAGTCAAGGGCTTTTCTGCCCCCGTCCGAACGAATTCATCCGGGCGGGCAATATTTTTTTGGCAAGATATGATTCTCTTGCTTTTTGTTAAATTTAAAAGAGTGTAGAATAAACAATAATGGCGAAGACAAAGAAACACAATTCTAAAGAAGAACCGATTGAAAGGTAGCTTTGAACGGTTTACCAGGATGAAGGCAAAGTTTGAAGAGCAGTTGAAAAAAGAAGCAAGACTTAATGTGCTTATTGCAGAGAGTTTGAAGAAGGTAAAGCTGGTATGAATCACTCCATAACTAAAGATAAAGATTATTCTGTCTGGCTAAAGGAACTGAAAAACAGAGTTCGATTAGTTCAGATAAAAGCAGCAGTTAAAGTTAATTCTGAGTTGCTGCTGTTTTATTGGGAGCTGGGGCAGGATTTTGTAGATAAACAGAAGAATGCTAAATGGGGCGATGGCTTTCTGAAACAATTAAGTATCGATTTAATTGCTGAATTTCCTGATATGCAGGGCTTTTCTTTAAGAAATTTAAAATATATCAAGCAGTGGTACTCTTTTTGGAAAAAGGAAATAATTGCGAAACAACCTGCTTCGCAAATAGAAATTGGAAAAAGCCAACAAGCTGCTGGCCAAATTTCATCACAAGCTCCTTTGCAGTCGAAAAAATCAATTGGGCAACAAGCTGTTGCCCAATTGACACAAATTCCATGGGGACACAATATTGTCATCATTTCCAAGTGTAAAAAGACTGAAGAAGCTGTTTTTTATGTTCAAAAGACCATACAAAACAATTGGTCAAGATCGGTTTTAACTCATCATATTGAAAGTAATCTGTTTAAGCGAGATGGTAAAGCCATAACCAATTTCGAGGCAACATTACCGACACCACAATCAGATCTAGCCAGAGAAACCCTGAAAGACCCCTATAATTTTGATTTCCTAACCTTAACAGAAAAACACAACGAAAAAGAGCTGGAAAATGCTTTGGTAAACCATGTCACCAAATTCTTATTGGAACTGGGAGCCGGGTTTTCGTACATCGGACAGCAATATAAACTGGAAGTTTCCGGTGATGAATTTTTAATAGATTTGTTGTTTTATCATGTACGGCTACATTGTTATGTCGTGGTTGAACTGAAATCCGTAAAATTTAAACCGGAATTCGCCGGTAAACTTAATTTTTATGTATCTGCTGTAGATGGAATTTTAAAATCGGAGCAGGATAGTGCCACTATTGGTATTCTTATCTGCAAATCGAAAAATGATACGGTGGTGGAATACGCCCTGAAGGATGTTCATAAACCGATTGGGGTGAGTGAATATATAATCACAAAAAATCTGCCTGATGAATTCAAATCTTGTTTGCCAAGTATTGAAGAAATTGAGGCGGAATTGGGTGGAGGGGAAGAAACATGATGGGACAAAAATAAAAGCCTTTAACATTTAGGGAAAACATGAACGACAATAACAAACAGCAACTCGAACAGCAGCTTTGGAACATCGCCAATACCCTGCGGGGGAAAATGGGGGC
>JBGMRO010000363.1:0-2988 GCA_048061555.1 Thiohalomonadales bacterium
TCGGCATAGATAACCGCAAATACCAATACCAAGAGACTTGAGACTAGCAGCATTAATACGCCGTCTTTCGGTCCATTACGCAAGGCAACCAGCGCAATCATCGCAGAGCTAAAATAGCTGAACAACGGTATAAATAGAGCCAACAGCGAGAGTACCAATACCGCTAACACAGAGTTTGTACGACTTCGTAGTACCAGCGAAAGTAATGATTTCATAGTTTTACAACGACCTATGTACTACCGATACGACGTTATTTGTGTGAGTCGCTATACGGTAACAGGGCAATCGCACGGGCTCTTTTAATCGCCCGGGCCAACTGTCGTTGGTATTTTGCTTTTGTACCGGTAATTCTACTCGGCACAATTTTTCCTGTTTCAGTAACATAGGCCTTTAAAACAGCCAGATCTTTGTAATCGATTTGATCCACACCTTCGGCAGTAAATCGACAGAATTTTTTACGACGAAAAAAACGGGACATAAGCTATCCTTTGTGTGTTCGCAAGCATGACGAAACGGTAATTTTTAATAAATCGCAAAGCGGGAAAAGTTATCGCAAGCGAATCCAAGACATCGGTTAAACGCTACGCGGTAGCGGCTGCAGAATCCGAATCGGTCTGCGCCGCAGCGACACCGTCTTCTTCTTTATCTTGGGGACTATTTTTTTCAACTTTTTCTTTTGTCTTGTCTGCAACGGTCTCGGTTGGCCGTGGACGTGACTCAGATTCGTGATCGTCGTTGGGCTTAACCAAGGGTGATGCTTCAGTAACGGCAGATTTACAAGAGATAACCATATCTCGAATAACGGCATCATTGAATCGAAATGCGGATTTCAGCTCATCCAATATGGCATTGCTGCACTCGACATTCATCAGCACGTAATGGGCTTTTTGAATCTTATTGATAGGATAGGCGAGTTGGCGACGCCCCCAGTCTTCCAGACGATGGATCTTTCCACCGTCGCCTTCGATCATGGCACGATAGCGCTCTATCATTGCAGAAACTTGGTCGCTTTGGTCCGGATGAACCAAGAATATTATTTCGTAGTGTCTCATTTTTAACTCCTCTCGGTTTATGTCGCCCAGCTAAAGGTCTTTTCAGTTATTTGTCATTATGTGAGCAAACAACCGCGACCCGCGTGGTGCGACAAGGAGACGTTTATATTATAATTATTACTGCTTAATTATTGTTGCATAGTTCATTCAGCGCACGTTTGACTGCCCGCTAAACCCAACATTTTCATTTAATTTATTATGGGCGCGCTATTGTAATGCAAAATACCGCTCCCTGTCTACGCAATTTTTAGCCATCAGGTTTATGCTCTTTTTTTACCCAGCGACCCCATATAACTCACTATAATTAAAGGAGATTTTCGCTTTTAGAGACAACGTTGGCGGACGAGTTCGTATAGACAAACGCCGGCCGCCACCGACACGTTCAAGCTCTCGACTACACCCTGCATCGGTAAACGAACCTGTTGGTCACATTCCGCGGCCGTTAGGCGCCGCATTCCTTTGGCTTCGGTCCCTAATACAATCGCCGTGGCTGGCTTAAGATCCACGTCGAAAATACTCTCCGTACTGGCGTCTGAGGTACCCACAATCTGGATACCATACTCACGCATCAACCTTAGTGTACGTGCCAGGTTGGTCACTTGTATGTATGGCACCATCAAAGCGGCACCACAGGAAACCTTAAACACGGTTGGCGTTAAACCCGCTGCTCGATCCTTCGGGGCGATAACCGCCCGAACACCACAAGCATCGGCACTACGTAGACAGGCGCCCAAATTATGCGGGTCCTGCACTTGGTCAAGTACTAGAAAAAGAGGCACCGTATCGTCTTGCTCCAACAGTGTTATCAAGTCATTTTCTGATTTGTTCTGCGGTAGCTTACACTGTGCAATAACACCTTGGTGTCTGGCCTCGCCGACGAGCTCTTTAAGTGTCGCCTTATTGCAAACCTCTACTGTAATGCCACACTTCTCAGCAAGATTGATTAACTGCCTCAGTCTTTTATCGATTCTGTCTCGGTCAACCAAGACTTGCACGATATCCGTCGTAGCTTTATTTAATAAGGTCTGTACCGGATGAATGCCATAGATGAAACCTACATTACGCATAGTCATTCGCGGGTATTCGTATCGTTAGTCATTACCACCCATAGAAACTCAAGTCTTCGCTTTAGTCTTTTTTGTTACAGATGTGGTCTTTTTCTTGGCCTTCTTTTTAGCCTTTTTCTTGACGACTGAGGCGGCTTCACTCGATTTTTTCTGCGTTTTTTTGGTTTTTTTCTTTAATGCCGATGTTTTTTTGGTCGTCGGCTTCTTCTTGGGACTAGTCTTTTTCTGTTTTTTAGCGGTTGCCTGGCCCTCTTTTTTCTTAGGCCGTTTTTGGGTCCCCGCCTTGTGCCTGGACTTGCCCTTTTTAGGTTTTGAGTCAACCAGTGTATTGTCGCCCTCGCCACCGACCAAATCAAAATCGATCTTCTTGTCATCCAGATTCACGCGAACTACGCGGGCAACAAGGCTATCACCTAGGCGATAGCTTTGCCGTGAGCGTTCGCCATTTAGGCTATGTTTGACCGGATCAAAACGATAATAATCGTTTTTTAACGAGGTCACGTGGATCAGGCCCTCGACGTAAAATTCCTCCAGTTCTACAAAAAGTCCAAAACTGGTCACACCGGTCACGATCCCCTTAAATTCCTCGCCCACCTTGTCCAACATAAACTCACACTTCAACCAATCCACCACATCGCGGGTAGCTTCATCCGCGCGACGTTCTGTGCTTGAGCATTGCTCACCCAAACCCAGCATGTCTTCCTCACTGTAAATAAATTTAGCGACTGACTTTTGGGCGATGATATGTTTCAGCGCACGGTGTACGAGCAAGTCGGGATAACGCCTGATCGGCGAGGTAAAATGTGCATAGTGCTCCAGGGCCAGTCCGAAGTGCCCCTTATTTTCGGGTGTATACACCGCCTGATTCA
>JBGMRO010000363.1:3088-4793 GCA_048061555.1 Thiohalomonadales bacterium
ATGTTTGCGGAGATCATGCACTCTTCTATCATCTTGTGCGCATCGTTTCGCTGCAAGGGGGTAATGCGATCTATTTTTCGGTTTTCATCAAAATGGATCAGGGTCTCGGTTGTTTCAAATTCGATGGCACCACGTTTTTGACGTTTGCTAAGTAGCACATGATAGAGAGAAAATAAATTTTCTAGATAGGGTATCAATGCCTTGTGTTGATCACGTAGCGCCTTATCACCATCGATCAAGGCCGCCACGTCATCGTAAATCAGACGTGCGTGAGACCTAAATACGGCGTTATAAAACTCAAACGATTTAATATTACCCGTAGCGGTTATGGTCATATCACAAACCATACAGAGTCGATCCACATCGGGGTTTAGAGAACACAGGCCATTCGAGAGTGCCTCGGGTAACATCGGGATTACCCGTTCAGGAAAATACACTGAGTTGCCACGCTCTAAGGCCTCTTTATCCAGGGCACTGCCTATCTTTACGTAGTGGGCAACGTCTGCGATGGCGACGATTAGGCGCCAGTTGCGGCCCTGTTTTTCACAATACACGGCATCATCAAAATCCCGTGCATCGGCCCCATCTATCGTGACTAAGGGTAGATGACGCAGGTCCTGGCGATCTTTCTTTTCGCCGTCTTTGACTTCTGGACTATATTTTTGAACCTCGTGCAGCACCTCGGCACTCCACACATTGGGTAAATCGTGGGCACGGATCGCTATATCGATCTCCATACCGGCGGCCATGTGCTCGCCCAATATCTCAGTAACCCGGCCTATGGGTTGATGTCGTTTGGTCGGCTGCTCCAAGATTTGCACCATGACAATCTGCCCATCTACGGCCTGTGCTTCATTATCCAGGGGTATAACCACATCGTGAGTAATTTGTTTACTATCCGGTTCTACAAATCCAACGCCAGATTTTTTAAAATAACGACCCACCAGCTCATGGGTATTACGTTGCAATACCTCAACCACGGCACCTTCACGTCTGCCGCGCCTATCGACGCCAATGACGCTGGCCAGGACTCGGTCACGATGAAATAGGCGACGCATCTGACGCGCCGACAGAAATAAATCTTCGCCTGCCTCGTCGGGAATCAGAAAACCAAAACCGTCGGGATGTGCCGATACATAACCACAGACCAGCTGCATTTTGCTCGCGAGACCGTAGGCATTCTTACGATTACGGATAATCTGTCCATCACGTTCCATGGCGCGCAATCGCCGTTGTAAGGCGATGCGATGCTCTTCGCTATCGATATTCAATAGACTGGCGATTTGCCCATAACTCAGTAATGCGTCCTGTTCCTCGAGCAAATCCAGGATAAACTCCCGACTCGCGATAGGATTATCGTAATTCTCTGCCTCACGTTCAGCAAATTTGTCCTTATTATCTATAGCCATTTCACCTTTTTATCCTGCGGATTCGATTAGGTTTATACTGTCATTTCACAGTTACGGGCGGAGTATAGCTGTTCTGGATGGTTAATTCCGACTCAACGAGCATAAATATGCTTACAGCGCAGCAATTAGTGACACATTTAGGCACTTATTGTGAATCGCCAGCCCCATTTAATGATAAATAAGCCGATTTAATAGAATTTGACAACATATCGCATGGCCGGTAGAGTTCCGAGCCACACACTGCCTACATCAGGGTTGGCGTGTAAACTGGAGAATTAGCGATAGATAGTGAGTAC
>JBGMRO010000364.1:0-4783 GCA_048061555.1 Thiohalomonadales bacterium
CTACATTTACTACAACCCTCTGCTTTATGGAGTTCGGGTGGATTCTCCTTGTCGAGATTAAAACGTTCACAATCGACGTCATTGGCGACATAGGGTAGCTTACAATCGTCGCATAATACCCTAACCAGGCGTTGTGCCAATACTCCCAATAAACTAGAGGATAATAGAAATGGCTCGACACCCATATCGCGCAATCGAGTCACAGCACCGATGGCACTATTCGTGTGCAAGGTTGAGAGTACCAAATGGCCGGTCAAACTTGCCTGTACGGCGATTTCGGCAGTCTCCAAGTCACGAATCTCACCGACCATGACGATATCGGGATCCTGCCGCAGGATAGCGCGCAGACCCTTGGCGAAACTCATGTTGACTTTTACGTTTACGTTGGTTTGACTAATACCATCTAAATGATATTCGATCGGATCCTCGACCGTCATAATATTGCGTTTGTTATCGTTCAAGGTCGACAAACCCGCATAGAGTGTAGTCGTTTTACCTGAGCCGGTAGGCCCGGTTACTAGTAGAATCCCATGTGGTCTAGCAAGTATGCGATGTAGCGATTCTAGTACTTTCTCCGCCATCCCCAAGTGCTGCATGTCCAGGCGACCGGCTTGTTTATCCAGCAAACGCATAACCACACGTTCCCCTTGCCCTGTGGGTATAGTCGAGACAC
The DNA here is from genome assembly GCA_048061555.1 of Thiohalomonadales bacterium. Classification (GTDB taxonomy): domain Bacteria; phylum Pseudomonadota; class Gammaproteobacteria; order SZUA-152; family SZUA-152; genus JBGMRO01. The sequence goes on from JBGMRO010000364.1 coordinate 674, forward strand.
GCACATCCACGGCGCGACCGGCCACCAACAGAGAAATACGGCCATCCTGTGGCAGACGTTTTTCAGCGATGTCCAGTTTGGCCATGACCTTGATCCGTGACACTATCAGGGGTGCCAATATTCTCTTCGGTGACAGTACTTCGCGTAATACACCATCGACCCGAAAACGAATAATGAGTTTGCTTTCAAAGGGTTCTATATGTATATCAGAGGCATCTTCTTTAATCGATTGAGTAAGGATTGCGTTGATCAATCGAATAATAGGCGCATCGTCTTCACTTTCTAATAGATCTTCGGGTTCGGACAACTGCTCGGCGACTGCAAACATGTCGGCTTCACCATCTAAGTCGTCCATCATAGCCATAGCTTCACCGCTGCCCTGCTCATAAGCACGTTGCAAGCGACTATCGAATTCATCCGGCTTCAAAATTTCTAATCTTATCGGTATGCCCATATATCGTCGCACTTCGTTCAAGATTACCGCTTCGGTATTGGGTTTGCATATGGTATGGGCTACCGCATTGTCTATCTCCGTCACCAAAACGCCATTTCGTTTTGCAAACGCGAACGGTAAACTTTCCGGCCGATTGATTAACTGCTCTTCAGGTATGGGAAACTCCATGGTGAGGGTATCGCCATCAATCGGTGCATCATTGCCAGATAACTGGCCCTGCATCGCCTCGGTGATAGTTTGATGTTCTGTAGACAAAATATTTTTTCCTTTTAGCTATTTGCTAAAAATTAAGAGTAGCTATTTGCTAAAAATTAAGAGTAGCGCCCTGCCAAACATTTAGGATCGCTACGTTAGAAATCCAGCTCATCGGGTACCAATGATTCGTCGGACTCATCAAACAGGGTCTTCTCTGATTGTTTACTATCTTCAAACGGGGGCGGTAGTACCAAGAGGCCCTCAAATTCGGGTAGGGTTGGTGCATCGCCTTCTAACCATAGCTGCACTACATTCCGAACATACGTAGATTGTGCACTTTCCATCAGGTTGTACTTGCTTTTTGTGACCATTATACTTTGTCGAGAATCACGCAAAATAGTGGGCCGAAGAAATACCATTAAATTCGTTTTGATTTTTTGCACACTTTCAAAACGAAATAGAAAACCAATTAAGGGGATATCACCCAACAACGGGACTTTAGAATGGCTTTCCAGTATATCGTCTTTTACCAAGCCGCCCAAGACCAAGATGCTACCGTTGTCCACGATAACGTTGGTCTTAATTCTACGTTCTGCGGTCACCACACCACCCGTACCGGCAGACCCTACCCCGGATGAAAGGGAATCCACCTTTTGTTCGATCTCTAACTGAATCGCATCGCCCTCATTAATCTGTGGTTTAACCTTTAGTGATATCCCCACCGGCTTGCGCTCAAATGTCGTAAATGGATTCGTCGCATTATTGCCCCCGCCGGTGCTGGAAAATGATCCGGTTGGTATCGACACCTCCTCACCCACAAATATTTCGGCGTCTTCGTTGTCCAGGGTGACTAAACTCGGCGTCGACAGAACATTGGTATTGGCGTCACTTTGTAATGCGGTCAACAAACCCGCAAAATTAGTTCCTTCGGTACCGAATTTACCAAATGCGATATTTGCCCCCTTAGTGAATGCTGCCGACAAACTCGAATTGGTCAGGGACGAGATGTCACCACCCGAATTCTTGATAGCGGCGGCGCCAATACCGGTAAAGTCGACCGCACCGATAGGCTTGTCATTGGCGGTGCCATCAAATAACCATTGCACGCCAAGACTGGCTACCTTGTTGAGAGAGACTTCTGCGATAATCGCCTCGACCAAGACTTGTGCGCGCCGAATATCGAGCTGTCGAACGACGCCTTCCAAAGAACGAAATACCGTCGGTGACGCCGTAATGACCAACGCATTTGAGGCCTCGTCGGCCTGAATATTGATTACTGAACTACTGGCAGTAGCACCACGCGCAGCACCTTTCTTGCCTCTGCCGCTGGCCTTTTTCTTGCTTTCCGCCACCCCAGTCAAGACGGTCACCATATCCTTTGCCTTTGCATAACGCAGATAGATAACGTGAGTATCGCCGGTAACCTCAGACGGGGTATCCAAATGTGAGATAATGGCGCGTAGCTGCAATCGCTGGGAGCGATCACCGCCAATCAAGATGCTATTCGTGCGTTCATCCGCGACTAAGGTGGGTTTATTGGACTTAGCACCCTTGCCTTTCTGTTGTTGTAGACTATTTAATACCCGCACTAAATCAGATGCCGCCGCATGTTCGAGTGCCACAATCTCTATTTCACCACTGCTCGGTTGGTCGATTCGCTTGATAATACTTAAAAGACGATTGATGTTACGTACGCGATCACTGATGATTAAAACATTACTTTGTGGATAGGCGGCCAAATGTCCCTGAGGTGGCACCAACGGGCGCAGTATAGGCACTAGCTGCGCCGCGGTGACGTGTTCGATTTGTATGACACGAGTCACTGCTTCGTCGCCGACACCAGGGTCTTCCTCTGAAACCGTGGGCATACCACTATGTTTTGCATCGGCATCCGGGATAATCTTTATAATCTTACCACTGGGTACGGCGGTATACCCATGCACTTCGAGTACCGATAGAAAGACCTGGTAGACTTCACCCTTACTCATGGGCCGCTTGGAAATAATGGTCGCTTTACCTTTCACCCTAGGATCGACAATGAAATTTTTACCGGTGATATCCGCGACACTGGTTATCACGGCTTTTATATCCGCCCCTTTAAAGTTTAGGGTAAATTTTTCGGCCCAAACATTTCCACTGCTAAAAATAAAAATAGTCAATAAGGCAAATAGGAAGCACTTTTTCCCCTGTGCTATCACACCTATATTCGCTATGTTTTGCTTTTTATACATATTAATAGATATCCCTCGTTTACTGCCTTTTTTATATATTATCCCAAATGGGTGGGCGTAAATTATGACCGCTACTGTATCTGAAAGGAAAATGACTGCGGTACCCCACGACGTTCGATATCGACCGTTAAATTTGTCGAGGTCGATAAATCCCGCATGACCTCTAATGCCTTTAATGGATTATTCATCAATACACCATTAATCGAGGTGACGACGTCCCCCGAACGCAAGCCAAACTTTCGCAACAGTTGCCTGTCTTTACCTGGCCGGATGCGAAACCCGTGTAATTTGCCATTTTTTCGAAACGGTTCAGCACGCAGTAAACCCATGACGCTCTGCGGGTCATTAATCAACGCATCGCGGTAACCCCGTAGTAGTCTTGAGGTCTCGGCGCTATTTCTAGGACTGAGCGCAGTATTTGTCGGACTTAATCCACGCCGACCACCCCTAGAAGACCGGGATGCGCTCTCAATGCCCGGCGATGTTTCCACGGGTAGTTTTAGGGTCTCCAAGCGACCGTTGCGTTCTAGGATGACCTTATCAACATAGACCTCTCGTAGTATCGCCCTGCCCACGATGTCATCACCGATTTTATAGGACTCTTCCTGACCCTTGGCATCCGCAATTATAGCACTCGCATTCTTGGGATTCGTTGATGCAAATACGCCACGTAATTTTAAGTTTAACTTTGTTTCAGGTGCCGTGGCCACATCTTGCAATGGGGCCACGATCGGTATTGCCTTCTTTTTTTCAAATTTGCCAAACAGATGCATTTGGGCGATTTGTGGCGCCAAAGATGTTGCTCGCCGGGGGGTCGCTTGACGGTTAACTCCCTCCCGAGATACGGCAGTAGAGGACGCCGGCATATCGGGGACGGGTATAAATGACCAAGTTAATTGAGCAAGACTTTGTGTCAGAAAGGCAATTGCGACTATAGTCACTGCAATCGGGATACGCTTATCGAGCCCGCGATCTAAGATCGCCGACGGTAACGATTCGACCCAATTTTTGATTTGTACAACATCCAAAGACATTCGTTTGCTCTTAACCCTTTGTTGAATTCGTTTGTGGACGGACACTAACTGTCTATAACCAACCCCAGCAAAAGCCCACTACGTTAATTAGTGCCCGTCCACAAACGGTCTATTTCCCCAATATCTGCGTTGCGCGTATTATTTAGTAATTCTTGATCTGCGTTGTCTGCAGAACTAGAAGTACTTATCTTAAGAT
>JBGMRO010000365.1:0-4768 GCA_048061555.1 Thiohalomonadales bacterium
CCTATTCCTATCCACAAAGAACAAAATGGTTATGTATTAAATTCATTATTGATTCCCCTGTTATCTGCTGCCGGGACCCTGTTGCTTAACAAAGTTTCCGATGTCGAAAGCATCGATAAAACATGGATGGTCAGTACAGGAGTCAAAATGGGTCCTTTTGGGATTATAGACATTATTGGTATGCAAACAATGTATAACGTCGATAAATTATGGGGTGAGAAGTTGGGCGATGAAGCAATGCTAGCCCGTGCAAACATGCTCAAGGAAAACTATATAGATAATGGGAAAATGGGGGTGAGTACGGGTGAAGGGTTTTATAAATACCCCAATCCAAGTTATCAAGATCCAGATTTCTTAAAATAGTGCCAAGAAAATATTCGCCCACGATGGGAAAGATTCGGTTTGCTAGAACAATTTCTTGAGCAGCCTCTTAAAATCTTCGACAAACAAATAATTTGCGGGTACCAATATAAGCGTTATAAATGTGGCGAATATTATACCGAAGCCCATGGATACCGCCATCGGTATCAAAAATTGAGCTTGCGTAGATTTTTCAAATAGTAGGGGTAACAGACCGAACATGGTAGTCATAGAGGTCAGCATGACGGGGCGAAAACGCACCACACCTGCAGTCAAAATAGAATCCATCAAACTACCTTTGCCCTTAGCTCGGTCTTTGTTGATAAAATCTACCAGGACCAAACTGTCATTAACCACAACACCGATCAAGGCCATGAGTCCCAATAGACTCATTATGGATAGGTCCATGCCCATGATCCAATGGCCAATCACCGCACCGATCACACCAAAGGGGATGACGGACATGACAATCAACGGTTGGATATAAGACTTAAATGGAACGGCCAGCAGACAATAAATAACAAACAGCACAAACATTACCCCGTAATAGAGGCTCGAAAAAGACTCCCTTTGTTCACGCTCCTCTCCTTCCAATGTATAGGAGACGTCCGGGTGCCGTGCTATTAGCGCATCTAAATAGGGTATCAGATCTGCCTTCAAGAGCTTCATGTTGGTGGATTGTTTGTCGATATCCGCGCTCACGTTGACTGTTCGATAGCGGTCGATCCGATAAATCGCTGCGGGACTCCTGCCGGGCTGTAATGTTGCTACATTGGAGAGCGGAATCAGACGCCCACCTGGCGCGGCAATCAACATGCTCTCTAAACTTGAGACGGAATTTCTTTCTGCTAGTGGAAACCTGACAAATACGCGCACATCATCACGACCGCGTTGTATGCGTTGCACCTGCACCCCATAAAAGGCGTTACGTACCTGCTGAATAATGTCAGAACGCGTTAACCCCAGGGCATAACCGTGATCATTTAGCTCAATCTGTAATTCCTGTTTTCCATCGGACAGGCTATCTGCAATATCATAGACACCCGGATACGTGGCCAAGTGTACCTTTATTTCGTCAGCCAGTTTTTCGAGCTGCGTTAACGATTGGGAGCTGAGCTGTACATCGATGGGATCACCACCGCGCCCGAATTCTGCCCGGAAGGTCACTTGATCCGCGCCCGGGATAGGCCCAATCATGTCCCGCCATTCATTCACTAATTCTCGACTGGTGATACCGATCTCCCGATCTTCGGGCGGCTGAATTTCAAAATAAACCCGCCCAACATGACTACCCGAACTCCCTCTCGATGATCCAGTAATCGACAAGATATTTAGGATTAGATCTTGTCCGGCATTAAGTGGCCGATATTTCTCCTTCAGTGTTCGTGCCGCGGCGGTAATTTTAATGATATAACGGTCAGTGACATCAAATGCAGTGCCACTAGGCATGGTCAATGATGCCTTGGCTGTTTCGGTTTGTATACGCGGGAAAAATACAAATTTGCTCCATCCAGTGAGCGTTAAACTGACTATAATGGCCAACACGCCCACAAATATTGCCAAGGTTGCGTAACGATATCGTAGACTGAGCGCGAGTAAGGGCCGATAATATTTCAGTATCGCCTGCTCAAACCGATCGGCAAAGGACTGTTGCCAACGTGAAAACCCACTGGTAGCAGTTTCATGTTTGGGTAGACGCACGGTTTTTAGATGCGAGGGCAAAACAAACTTGGATTCGATCAATGAGAACAGAAGGACAGGTATCACCACCGCAGGTATCTGCGCAAATATGGCCCCACGATAGCCGTCCATCATCGCAATGGGTACGAAGGCCGCGACTGTGGTAAGCACACCAAACGTCACCGGCAAGGCCACTTCTCTTGTGCCATTTATAGCCGCATCTATGCCCGTTTCTGAGTCGCGTAAATGTCGATAGACATTCTCCCCCGTCACGATGGCATCATCCACAACGATACCTAATACGAGTATAAAACCAAACAAACTTATTACATTTAGGGTAATCCCTAATATTGGCATAAACAGAAACGCGCCCATAAAACTAATCGGGATTCCAATAAACACCCAAAAGGCAATCGCAGGCCGTAGAAATAATGTCAATAGCGCAAAGACCAGAATGCCGCCCAACAGCGCACTATTGGTCAATGTCTTTAAGCGATTTTTAACCACTTGGGAATTGTCGTCCCAATAACTAAGCTTCATTCCCACGGGTAGCTGGGTTTGCTTATCGTCGATATATTCTCTAACTTTATCTGCGACGGCTATCGCACTTTGTTTACCTACCCGGTAGACCTCGATCATGACCGCCGGCAGACCGTTGTATCGAGTACGTTGCGGCGTTTCTTCAAAGGAATCTTTGACATGCGCGATATCGATCAAACGCAGGATACTGCCATCAATATTGGTTTTAATGACAATATTTTGGAACTCGGCACGACTGTAGGATTGACCCTTAGAACGAATTAATACGTCCCCCCCCAGGGTACGGACATTTCCCGCAGATTGATTGAGTGAACTATTTCGTATCGTCTCAGCGACACCAGCCAAACTGAGTTTGAATTGTCGTAATTTGTCCCTAGAAAGCTCAATCGCGATTTCATAGTTACGTACACCATCCAGTTCGACTTGGGTGATACCCGCCAATTGCAATATGTCATCGCGAATCCGCTCGCTGTATTCACGCAGCTCCAGCTCACTAAACTTACCCGAGAGCGCCACCGTAATGACTTCATTTTTATACTGTGGTTGGGTAGTAATAGGTTTTTCTGCATCAACCGGAAAGGTATTGATTGCATCGACTCTGTTTTTTATCTCAGCCAACATCTCCTGCGTATCATATTTACTATCGACATCGATATTGATAGAGGTACTGCCCTCGACAGAGCGACTACTAATTCGATCTATACCCTCGATGTCTTGCACGGCCTCTTCTATGCGGATTGCAATGCCCTGTTCGACATCATGTGGCGTCGCACCCGGCAACGCAACCGTCACCTGAATACGATCGGGGTCTATCGCTGGAAATATTTCTAAGGATATTCGCGTTGAGAGCGAACCCAAACCTGCAAACAAGATCGTAAACATCAACAGATTCGCCGCCACGTGGTTGCGGGCAAACCAAGCTATCACGATGTCTTGCCCTGCTTTGCAGGCACCTTCTCAACACTGGCATCGTCATTAATCAGATCAGATTTAGACTTCTCGGTATTTACCTTGACTCGTGTGCCCGAGGTAAGTTTCCCCAGCGGGGTTATGACCAACCTGTCTCCGGCAGCTAATCCGTCACTAATAATCGCATCTCTTTGGTTCTGCCACGCGAGCACTACCTCTCTACGTTGCAGTAGATCGTCCACCACCACATAGACATAACTACCGTTATAAATACTTTTATTGGGGATAACTAATACCTTGTGAAGGTTTTTACCTTGGATTATTGCAGTGACATACTGACCAATTTTTAATGGTGGTTTATCTCTTGATGGCGCGGCATAGGGATCTGCGATCTGCGCAATGACATGTAATTGCTGCGAAGCGGTATCGATAGCGCCTTCTGTTCGCACTAACTGCGCTTGCCATTGTCGCTGCCCAATTAAATTTGAATAAATAGTCACCTTTGGGTTGTGACGTCGCGTTGTCTGAGTTTGTTTTCGATAGTTCTCGGGTAGTTCAATAAACTGTAAATCTTGATTTTTTATCGGCAAGCGAATTTCAAAATAGTCAACCGCATAAATACTGGCCACAATCTTGTTGGTCGTCACGACTTGCCCAATCGCTACGTTCTTGCTTAAGACACGACCCGCATAGGGTGCCCGTATCGAGGTCTTGTTATAATTAAGCTGTGATTTTTGTAGGGCCGCCTCTGCAGAGTCAACCATTGCCTTTCTAGCACGAAGCTGTGGTTTACGTAGTGCCAGTGCGGAGGCCGACGCGATAGATTTGTTGCCTAGGCGATTCCATTCCTGACTTGCCACTTTGGCTCGCGCCTCTTCTTCGACTAAACCTTGCTGTGTAGAAACTAGAGCAGCCTTGGCTGATTGTAGATCGGCCTCATAGTCCGACGAATCAATTTTTAACAGTAGCTCATCCTTCTCAAAAAAACCGCCAACGCGGAAATTTTCACTAATATACTCAACCTTACCGGCGACCTGAGAAATAAGATCCCCGCTAGTACGAGGCTTTACGGTTCCGTAGCTCTGTACCTTCATTTGATAGCTGCGCAGCTGTAAATTCTGCACGTCTACGACCAACTGAGCTACCTCGGGCCGATGTTTTCGCTCGGTCTTAGGAGGATTGGCGCTAATAAGGTAAACCACTAATGAAAATCCCACCACCATCAATACGGGAATCCCGGCCCTTTTTAAATTTTTAATAGCCATATCCATTACAGCGC
>JBGMRO010000366.1:0-4763 GCA_048061555.1 Thiohalomonadales bacterium
CCACCCCTCGGTTAATCGAAGATGATCGGACTACATTGAGCGAAAATGGCTTGAAACAAGCCATGATCGATAACCTGTTTTATATACAAGGCAAATACGACGCCATTGCCACGGACAATGATAAGTATATGGCGGTCGCCTATACTATACGTGACCGCTTGATACATCGCTGGATTAGTACGGTAGAAACTTACTCCTGTGAAAAAGATATTCGTGTTGTCTGTTACTTGTCGGCAGAATTTCTTCTCGGGCCACACCTAGGCAACAATCTGATTAATCTGGGCATCACGGAAAAAATTCGCAAGGTGCTTAGCGAGCTCGGTATCGATTTTGATGAATTACTCGCGCAGGAGGAAGAACCCGGCTTGGGCAATGGGGGTTTGGGTCGCCTAGCCGCGTGTTATCTAGACTCCTTAGCCAGTTTGGAGATCCCGGCAATCGGCTATGGTATACGCTACGAGTTCGGTATTTTTGACCAAAAAATACAGAACGGTTGGCAGGCTGAAATTACCGATAAATGGCTCAAGTTGGGAAACCCTTGGGAGATCGAACGACCTGAAGCCGCCGTTGAGGTAAAATTTGGTGGCTATACCGAAACCTATGAAGACCAGCAGGGCCGCTACTGCGTCCGCTGGGTCGCCGATCGGGTGGTAAAAGGCGTTCCCTGCGACACCCCTATTCTCGGTTACAAAGTAAACACTTGCAATAATCTGCGTTTGTGGAAGGCCGAAGCTGCCGAGTCGTTTAACTTTGAGTCCTTTAATAAGGGAGACTACAGCGGTGCAGTCTACGCAAAGGTGGCCTCTGAAAACATCACCAAGATTCTTTACCCGAATGATGAGACAGATGCGGGTAAAAGACTAAGACTCGAGCAGCAATACTTTTTTGTTTCTTGCTCATTGCAAGACATGTTACGTCTACATTTGCGCCTAAATAACAGTCTCGAAATTTTTCATGAGAAGTTTTCGGTACAACTAAATGATACCCACCCATCTGTCGGCGTGCCTGAATTAATGCGTCTTTTGATGGATGTACACAATGTAGGCTGGGACAAGGCCTGGGCTATTACGCAAAAAACATTCGCTTATACTAATCATACCTTACTGCCAGAGGCCCTTGAAAAATGGTCGTTGGGCCTGTTCCAAAGCTTGTTACCGCGCCACTTAGAGATCATCTACGAAATAAATAATCGGTTTCTTGATGAGGTCCGGCTAGCCTTTCCAGGCGACCTTGATCGCTTGTCACGTATGTCTATTATCGATGAAACTAACGGAAAATATGTGCGCATGGCGCATCTAGCCTGTGTGGGCAGTTACGCCATTAACGGTGTCGCGGCAATGCATACGGAATTGCTCAAAAACAATGTCCTGCATGATTTTCATAGCCTGTGGCCTAATAAAATTAGCAATAAGACCAATGGTGTAACACCACGTCGCTGGATGGCACTCAGCAATCCAAAGTTGACGGCGCTGATTAGCCAACACTTGGGCGATTCCTGGATCAAAAATCTGGAGCAGGAATTGAAAAAGCTGGAGGCCCACGTTGACGACAGTCAATTTTGTGCCGAATGGCGTAAAATTAAACATGAAAACAAACTGGAACTTGCCACGATAATCAAACGAAAAACGGGAATCGAAGTGAATCCTCATTCACTTTTTGATATTCAGGTAAAACGCATTCATGAATATAAACGACAACATTTAAACGTATTATATATTATCAGTCAGTATCTTCGCATAAAAAACGACCCTAATGTCGATATCGTTCCGCGCACATTTATATTTGGTGGCAAGGCGGCACCCAGTTATTTTATGGCCAAATTGGTAATCAAGTTAATTACCTCAGTGGCAGAAATTGTCAATAACGACCCGGTCGTCAACGGTCGTCTGAAGGTGATATTTTTTCCCAACTTCAATGTAAAAAATGCCCATAACGTCTATCCAGCGGCCGATTTATCTGAGCAAATCTCCACTGCGGGCAAAGAAGCATCCGGTACGGGTAACATGAAATTTTCCTTAAATGGCGCCCTCACGATAGGTACTTTGGATGGTGCCAACGTAGAAATGCGTGAAGAGGTAGGCGAGGAAAATTTCTTTTTGTTTGGCTTGACCGAACAAAAGGTTAATCAACTAAAGAGCAACGGTTATGATCCACGTCAGTACTACCAAAATAACAACACCTTAAAGCAAGTGCTCGACCTAATCCAATCGGGATTTTTTTCCCGTGGCGATACGCAATTATTTAAACCCTTACTGGATTCTTTGCTAAACCATGATGAATACATGTTATTAGCAGATTTTCAATCCTATATTGATTGCCAGGAGAAGGTGAGCGAATGTTACATGAATCAAGATGAATGGACGCGTAAGTCCATACTCAACGTCGCACGTATGGGAAAATTTTCATCAGATCGTTCGATTCGGGACTACTGCGAGGATATCTGGAAAATCAAACCCGTATCGGTTTGCTTAAAGAAGACGTAACTGAATTGTCAAATAATAATCGAGGATCGTATTAAACCTGGCCTAAGAATACGTTCATGCCCGTGGTGACTAAGACTAAGAAACATCGATGTATCGTGCCAAGGCAGGATACATCGTTGCACCCACGCCAGAGAAGCTAACGATTATCGACGCGCACGGTCACCGCAGCGGGTTTTCCGGCCCGTTTATAATCGACCTTAATCTCTTCACCGGCGTTTAAAGCACCTAAGGCCCGAGACATGGAAGAGAGATCTGCGATCTTGGACCCATTAATACCCAACAAAATATCCCCCGCTTTTAAACCCGCATTGGCCGCCGGCGAGTTTGCAGACACACCATCGATCCTGACGCCAGTGCCTTGGTAGGCAAAATCCGGGATGGTTCCTAGGCGCACCTTACGTGAATTGCGCGAATTGATCGCTGTACTTGCAGGGAATTTGGCCAATTGCGCATTGATCTTAATGGTCAGTGGCTCAATTCGATTGGCAAGATATTCTGCGCTCTCCTTTAATACCCTTGCCACTTTCACTAATCCATCGGCATCGATTTTATTAACGGTATCACCAGGTCGATGAAATTGTGAATGCACGCCAGAGAAAAACTGCACACCGGGCACACCGATATCGACAAATCGTGTATGATCACTGCTACCGATATCGTTGGCCACGGAATTTAATTTGATACCTGTCACATACCCGATACCTCGAAACACATGAACCAATTCGGAAGCTGTGCCGACACCAAAAATAGTCAGCGGTTTGTCGTCCAGACGCCCTACCATATCGAGATTTAGAACGCTAGAGACATTCTTAGCGGGATATTGCTGAGCATGTTTGATATAAAAATCTGATCCCATTAGCGCAGACTCTTCGCCGGTAAAGGCGATAAAAACAATGGCCCGTTCTGGCCGCCATTTTTTCGCGACTTGCCGAGCAAATTCCAACATGACCGCAACACCACTAGCATTGTCATCGGCACCGTAATGTATCTTGCCCTCATCACCTGCGTGCACATTGGGCCAACCTTGGCCTAAGTGATCATAATGGGCACTAATCACCAGACTTTGTTTCTGCAGACCGGGATTGCTACCGGGTAGTACCGCAATGACATTTTTCAGTGTTACCTTGCCCCTAGGTTTACCCACATCTTGCTGCCATTCTTGATAAAAGGATTTGCCCGCATCACCGCCCGGTAGCAATCCAGCCTTTTTAAATTCGCCCGCGATGTACTTCGCCGCCTGATCCAGCCCTTTGCTGCCTAACTCTCGCCCCTTGAGTTCTTTGCTGGCCAGGTAACTAATATCTTTCATCATGCGCTGCTTGGAAAATAACGGTGGCAGACTGACTAACGGTGCCCTTGCTACCCAACTGGGTGGTGCACTTCCTCCATCATCGAGTTGCTTCGCCAGGGGCGAATCCCCCACCGACCATTGGCCCTTGGCGATATTGGTGGGTGCATCACCCTCAAACGCCAGATAACTGTATTTGCCATAGTGGGGTAATTTTCTACCGAGACCGGTGATCGCGGCGACATTATCCGTCGCCACCCACAATAAACTATGCTCTATATTCTGCGCTTGCCGTGCTGTGACCACTAGAGAGTGTTTTTTTTTATCATAGGTATGGCCCGCGATCGATGCGGATTCGCTGCTAACGACTTCGATCTGTTTATGGGTAGATTTTTTAAAGACATCGATAAATCTATTTTCCCATCCCAATAACCACACGGTACGATTTCCGGGTAATTGAGCAAGATCGGAGTCTAGGATGATCGAAATATTTTTATTTCTATTCTTCTGCCAGTCTAGAGCCAGTTTTTTGTAGGCCGTCAACAATGCTTGGCGGGCCTTGCTCGGTAATACAATTAAGGGTTTTTCCGCACCAAATCCCTGAGAAAGTGCCGAGGGTATCTCCCGCACATCTAGCCGACGAAAGATATCAAATCCCGGATCGACATCGATCCTTATCGGCCTAGCGGCCAGAGGCAGACTAAATGTTTCTTGCGCGCTACTGAGGACCACCGCCGTATTAAAGGGTTCGCTGCTATCTTGCAAACTGATGACCACAGGGACATAAAGTCGATAAGGTTTTCCCGCTTGCGTTTGCGCCAGAGTCATAGACAATTCGTAACCCTGCGCGGTATTTTTTACCGCAGTTCCAACCACGCTTAACTCGGGTGCTCCACTGCGTTGTGTCCATTGATTAAAGTAGGGCTTAAGATCCTGATCTGCATTTTCTGAGAATATGCGTTGTATGTCGGCGAAGCTGGTGATTTTATAAA
>JBGMRO010000367.1:0-4762 GCA_048061555.1 Thiohalomonadales bacterium
ACGCAAGATTGATTATTGTCTTTGCGCATGCCTGTAAAGGCCGATAATGGAGGGTGCAGCACCTCAAATCTGACCTGATCCCAAACCCAGACTTGCCCCCGATAACAAGGTCTTAACTCTTCTTGGTGCAGCGCAGGCACCCGACCGGATATTATTTGATCGATAGCTATCGAGCCAAACAGTGATTCTCTAGCGCCAACATGATCACCGTCATTGTGACTCAGCACCAAGGTATCGATCTGCGCTACACCCTGATGGCGTAGATAGGGTAATACTGCCGCTGTGACCGCATCAAAACGATCACTAAACTTGGCACCCGTATCGTACAATAATACATGGTTTGCAGTTTCTACGACCACCGACAGACCTTGCCCGACGTCCAGTACCGTCATCTTTAGCTCACCCGGCGATAGCTTTTCTGCGCAAGGCCAAAATAGCGGCACCATCCATAACAGGCCTATCCACCTAGCCGGGAGCCCACGCGGCAACAATAATAAAAGCACACCAACAACCGCCATAGAAATCGCCCAAGGCCCGCTCGAAACGATCATTGGGTAGGTTGGAATACCGTCTTGTAACCATTCTAAGATCGGCCACAGCCCATCTAATGTCAATGAACTCCATTGCAGTAGAAAGAAGCCATTGGAATCTACTGTGACCGGAATCAATAGAAATAGCGCAGACAACAGACTGAGCGGCACCGTCACAAACGTCACCCAGGGTATTGCGATTATATTTGCGATTGGAGATGACAAGGGGATTTTTGCGAAGTAATAGGCTATAAAGGGCAATAGACCGATAAATACTACCCATTGTGCCCTACCCCAATACCACCATATCCCTCGCATAGCCCAGCGATTTGACATGCCTATGATCAATACGGTGACGGCGCCAAATGACAGCCAGAAGCCGGTATCCATAGGCGCAAAAGGATCAATCATTAAGACACCGATCAATGCGTAAGCAAGATACTGCCCGGGCAAAATACGCCTGAGCAATAATAGACTCAGCATGGCAATCGCCACCATTAAAAAGGCCCGTTGCGTAGGAATGGTAAACCCGGCTAAACCTGCGTACACCAGGGCCGCTAATACCGCCGCTAGCGCCGCGGACTTCTGTGCAGGATATCGTCTCACTAAAAACGGGGTGGCCGCCCATGCCCAGCGCACGAGAAAAAAAACAAAACCCGCCACCATACCGATATGTAGACCAGAAATCGCCATGAGGTGATTGGTACCCGTATCACTCATGGTTTGCCACTGCTGCGGCGTAATACCGCTACGATCACCGACAATAAGCGCCTTTACCAAACCTGCGCTAGCAGCGCCTTGCAGGCCCTGATCAAGAACCGATATGAACGCCTGCCGCCAGTGGTCTAGGGACCAACCGTCGGCAGATTTCAGGCGTAGATTGGCCACAGACTCGTCGCCTAATCGGTTATTTTTTCCACCATAAACATATCCGACGGCATCGATGCCCCGCCTGAATAACCAGGCTTCATAGTCAAAGCCGCCGGGGTTCATGAATCCACGCGGGCGCTTTAAACGTAGGTGTAACTGCCAAACCTCTCCACTCAACAAGGCAGGCGCATCATTATACCATGTCAACCGAAGTCGCCGATTGGCCTGGAAATGTGCTACAGTAGGATCGGTATGGCTTGCGGGGTCAATAATAAAAACGGATTGGGTCAAGAACTCGAATCGAGTAGACGTTTCACTACGATGCGGGAGCCCGATCACTTTGCCGGTCACGAGTAGATCGACCTTTTCTAATGACAAAGGTATACGATCTCCCAGGTCGATAGACGCAAACATAAGCGCCCAAGCAAAGCCAAGTGTGACTGCACTGGCAAATCTAAATAGCGGCCATTTTATCGCGACCGGGATACTCACAACTGCCAAACTAACCCAAGCAATGTGAGGTAGGTCAGAAAATTGCAGCAGAAAGCTACAGCCTGTTAATAGGCCTATTGCGATTAATTGCATACATTTGTATAAAAAATAAAATCAACTATATTAACGCAGTTTTGCGAGGCTTGAAGGGTCCAAAAGACTTAAAACCATCCAAATGCCAAGACGGATTATTAAAAAATACCTACCCGACCCACACGCCATTCGCAATCACAAGCACTTGCGTATGCTGGGGCCCTTATTGCAGGATCCCAATCTACTGCATCTGAATTGCCGTTCTGTCTCTGGCGCTGTCAGTGTCGGTCTATTTTTGGCCTGGATACCGGTGCCCTTTCAGATGTTACTCGCGGCCGGTGCTTCCCTGCTTGTACGTGTCAACATGCCAATCGCAGTCGCCATGGTGTGGTTCAGCAATCCTATCACGATGCCGCCTCTATTTTATTTCGCCTATCGGCTAGGCGCATGGATACTCACGCAACCCACCATGGATTTCACATTCGAACTGAGTTTTGAATGGCTGAGCAAGAGCATGCATATGATATGGCAACCCTTTTTACTGGGCTGTTTAGTATTGGCTGTATTTAGCTCATTAATTGGAGGTCTTTCTGTACGATATTTCTGGCGCTGGAAGGTAGGCCAGTCCTGGAAGCAGCGCAAAATGAGACGCGCAAACAAAAAACCTCCCAACAACAAAAACGAGTAACCTGCGACAATTTGGTCGATTGTGTCAATCGCTTTACGAATTACGAATCACGATTCATGTTTCCCGAATCCCCCCGTCTTCTAGCAGTAGAACACGATCCATCCTATTGGCCAATTTCGAGTCGTGGGTCACCATAATGATGCTAGTACCTATTTCACCATTGAGTTCCATCAATAAGTCATAGACACCCATAGCCGTGCGATGATCTAAATTACCCGTAGGTTCGTCGGCCAAGATACACAGGGGTTTTGTAATCAAGGCACGTGCAATCGCAGTTCGCTGTCTCTCACCGCCAGATAATTCCGCCGGTTTATGTTGCAGGCGCTTGCCCAGGCCCACCCGTTCTAATAATAAGCTCGATTCGGCCGCCGCTTGTGTTAGATCTAAACCGCGAATGGCAAGCGGCATCATGACGTTTTCTAAGGCGGAAAATTCTGGTAATAGATGATGAAACTGGTAGACAAAACCCAGTTTTTTATTGCGAATATGGCCCCGTTGATTCTCGGACATGCTCGAAAATGAGTCACCTTCTATGTATACCTCTCCGCGGGTACAGCTATCCAAGCCACCGAGTATATGCAGCAGGGTACTCTTACCACAACCCGAACTACCCATAATGGCCAGCCGTTCATTGCGAGAGACACTAAGGTCTACCCCCATTAACACATCAACCGATAATTTTCCTTCAGAAAATGATTTATAGACTTGTTTACAATGTAAAATGCTCTGCACTTCCTCATTAACAGGCTCTACTTTTTCGGTAGAGCTTACCGCAGCTCGCGCATCTTCGCTATTCATAGCGCAACGCCTCTGCCGGTCTTGTTCGGGCCGCGTTCCAGGCCGGATATATAGTCGCAATCACCGTTAAAATAAAGGCGATCGTGGTTATCTGAATGACATCGTTCCAAAGCAGCTGTGACGGAAATTCACTAATATAGTACACATCGGCGGGCATAAATTTCATTCCCAGCCATTTTTCGAGTGTCTGTATTACGGTGTCTACATTTAAGGCCAGGCTAACGCCGCCCACAAATCCCAAGAAGGTACCAAAGGCACCCACGACCGTGCCTTGCACGATAAAGATCGACATAATGCTACCTGAAGATAGTCCTAGGGTACGCAAAATTGCGATATCACTTTGCTTGTCTCGAACGACCATCACCAAAGTTGCCACAATATTGAATGCGGCGACAGCAACGATGAGCAGTAGAATGATAAACATCATACGTTTTTCAATTTGCACAGCACGAAAAAAATTGGCATGCTGTCGAGTCCAGTCCGTGATCCAATACGCCCCGGGTAAATTTTCAGACAGCGATAGGCGTACCTCACCCGCCTTAAACAAATCCTGTAGCTTAAGCCGAATGCCGCTGACCTTATCCCCGAGTCGGAATAACTTAGCCGCATCGGTGATATGAATCACTGCGAGTGAGGTATCGTAGTCATTGTGGCCGATCTCAAATATACCCACCACCGTGAAACGTTTAAAACGAGGTATAATTCCCGCCGGTGTGCTTATGGTTTGCGGAGTGATTAAGGTAACCTTATCGCCCACCATGACATCTAACGATCGGGCCAGGCCGGTGCCAAGTAAAATATTATAATTGCCGGCCTTTAGATCTGACAATTCACCCAATATCATTTTGTTACCGATATCAGCGACCTTAGGTTCCTCATCGGGTAGTATGCCGCGAATAAGGACCCCATGCACTTCCCTGCCAGCCGACAGCATGCCTTCACCTTTAACAAAAGGGGCGATGCCAATGACTTCTTTTTGCGTACGGGTGATAATGTCGGACACCGAGCGCCAATCACTAATATCGGTTTGATAGCCCGTCACGGTGACGTGTGAGGTCATGCTCAGGATTCGTTCGCGTAGCTCACTGACAAAACCGTTCATGACCGACAAAACAGTTATAAGCGCCGTAACACCCAACGCGATACCGACCATGGAGATGGTCGAGATAAAGGAGATAAATTGATTTCTTCTTTTTGCCCGGATATAACGTAGGCCAATAAACAATTCTAGCGGTTTATACATGGGGTCGTATTAATCCAACATTTTTTTGATTAGGGCCTCAATCTAGACAGGAAACTCCAGGCAGCCGCATATTACCACTTAAGCCCCACCTTGTCATTTTATAGTCAG
>JBGMRO010000368.1:0-4731 GCA_048061555.1 Thiohalomonadales bacterium
TCCATGCACGTGTTCGGCAAATTCTTTTTTGTCGCTAAAGTCCTTCGGGTCTATTGCGTCGAATACATAATAGTGGGCGCGATTATTTTGGCTAGTCATAAAATGCCACATTTTCTGAATGAGGGTATCGGGGTCTTCCCAAACAAAGGTATCTTGTGCTTCGTAATGTAAGAATACCGGTAGAATAGGTACGCCGCTATCTATTGATATGTCAAAGGCACCAAATTTAAAGTCACTATAGATCCTGCGCCCTTTACAGCCCCCTTCAGGAAATAATGCGATGCTGTCCCCACGTTGTAGAACTTGTCGTAATTTATCACTAGCGCCACGTCGTGAATCCTTGTCATCGCGTTTTACAAAAAGTGTACCTGCCGCGACATTGATACGTCCTACAAGGAACCAGTTTTTGACCCCCATTTTTGCCAGGGGATAGATATCGAACAACGCCGGGATACCTACATCTTCAAATGCAGATGGGTGATTTGCGATTAATATATACTGTTTAGGCAAGGGCCTTAGGTTTTTCTGGTGCAGACGTAGATTTACGCCCAAGGCCCTGACAAAAATTTTACACCAAAGTCGGAACAGTTTGTGATAGAAAATGGCATTATTCGCTATCGGTAACCAGGCAAGTGCATATAGAATGAGTGTAGAAACACTGAGTTCTATCCAACACCATATCAGCCATACTACTCTAGCCACAAAAAAAAGCATAATATCTCCATGATTTCTTTAGTGAACATAAACGATTGCACGTACGTAAGGTGCTATATCGGCGCATACACTTTTGTTACATCTTGAAACAATCAAACAGTAGTAATTATAGCCACTAGCACTTAGTCTTAGTCTATGAAAACCACAAAATTGTTCATTATTTGTACTGTAAGTTATTTTACCGTCGCATGTGCCACCGTCGAAGGCCCCCCAGATCCACGTGATCCGTTTGAATCTTATAATAGACCGATGCATTCATTTAATACCAATATGGACGACTATGTGTTCGCTCCAGTTGCACGAGCCTATCGAGAGTACGTACCGCACGTGGTTAGTAAATCCGTGAGTAATATTTTTAGTAATTTTGACGATGTGGTGGTAGTGTTTAACGATATATTACAATTCAAATTTACCCAAGCGCTGTCGGATACTGCTCGGATAGTATTCAATACTACAATCGGTGTATTTGGGCTATTTGATATTGCGACACACTTAGATATGCCCAAGCATAATGAAGATTTTGGGCAGACATTAGGGTATTGGGGAATATCACCAGGCCCCTATGTCGTATGGCCCTTCTTTGGCCCGAGATCGGTACGTGATAGCGTTGGTTTAGGTGTCGATTTTTATAGTAATCCAGTGGTACGCAGATTTCCACCTCGTGTCACAAATACCTCCATCGTCCTCGGAATGATAGATGCCAGGGCTGGATTTTTGTTGGCTAGCGACGTACTAGAAAAGGCGGCACCCGAGGATGTGTATAGTTTTACACGAGATGCCTACCTGCAACGCCGACAGTATTACGTCTATGATGGTGATCCACCAGACGAGGATGACGACGAAGATGAAGATGATGAAGAGTTATGAGGCGACTCCCAGTAGCAGCAGTTGCTCGAGCTCCCCTTTGTTATTTTGCGAAGGTATTGAAGCGATAAAGTGAAATTCTTAATACCTGAAAAAATCGAAACCGATCGCTTGATTCTCCGTACCTTCCAGGATGATGACTGGGCCGACTTACATCAATTATATTCTGACCCGGAGTCTATTAAGTACACTATTCAACAACCCTTGACCGAAGCGGAAAGTTGGCGAACTATGGCAGGTATGGTGGGCCATTGGCAACTACTGGGTTACGGACCTTATGCGGTAGAAGTAAAAACGACTGGGCAAGTCTTGGGGCCTGTTGGTTTGTGGTATCCATTGGGTTGGCCTGAACCCGAAATAAAATGGGCAATTTCACGCCACTATTGGGGGCATGGCTATGCGAGTGAGGCTGCCCGCGCAGTTAAAAAAATGGCTCGGCTAAACGTGCCGAAATTGTCCTTAATTAGTCTTATTTTTATAGGTAATGAGCGTTCAGTAAACCTCGCTTTGGCTCTCGGCGCACAGTTGGAGAGGCAGTTAGAATTTAGAGGGAGCGAGGCGCAGATATTCCGTCATTCCCTGGCATGCCCGATGGGGCGCTAGACTAATTTTTTACAACTGACTCAGGCCAATCCCAGCGAGAGAGAACGTGCAATGCAAATTATAGTACCTGGTGAGTTTATCGAGCCTGAAGTCAATATAGTTTATAATACTTATCCTAAAGATATTAAGGATGCATTGCTCAAGATACGCCACATGATTTTCGAAATTGCCTCGGAATCTGAGCAGATCGGTGACATCATTGAAACACTAAAGTGGGATAACCCAAGCTACTTAACGCATGCGCCTAAGAGTGGTACGACGATACGGTTATCATCAGTACGAAATGATGCAGAACAATATGCTATTTCAGTACATTGCCAAACCAATTTGATTTCAGGATTCAAAATAAAGTACCCAAAACTGCAATATGACGGCAATAGAAGCATTATCTTAAATTTGAAGATCAACCCTCCTTACGAGGCAATCAATCACTTCATCTATTTGGCGTTGACTTATACCCTTCACAAATAGGTTTTCCTGCAAATTGCACGTCCTATTTCCTCCGTGGCCGGATTGCGATTCCTCACAATAGGTCGACTATTACTCGTCATCGCGCCTTGCCACGGCGTAAATATGAGGCACCCTTTACTAGGGAAACCTATCCGCGATGGGTATACCACTGCCGAGATCTTGAGATTAGTCATTTTCATGAGTGACACGAACATCTGCGTCACCATCGGGTGAAATAATAACGTCGAATATAATAGGTCGGCAGCAAACCTGGCAGTCTTCGATATAGTTTTGTTGGGGTACGGAGGTATCGATTAGAACGGCGATCGTTTCTCCGCAATAGGGACAAATTATTTTTTTATCAATGATTTCATTCACTCATCGATTTCCATTTGTCGCCTTATTTTAAGTATTTCTATTTTTTGTTTGTTGGCCAGATCCCTTTCTAGCGTCATTTGCAGTAGTAAAGAGGCCCTTTCTTCCTGTAATCGCTCATATCGGGCTTGTATCAATTCAGATTGCCGTTTTGCTTTTTCAGTTTCAATCTGAAGTCGATTTAGTTCTTGCATTCGAGATTGCTGAGTTATATTTTGTTGCACGTCTTGATTTGCTATTTGAGCGCTAATCTTAGGTGCGGGTGGTTGGGTTTTCTCAGGAGCAGTTTGCTGAATCGAAATTTGGCGGATAAGATTATTATTTTGATCACTGAGTGGTTCGTTTATTTGTTTATTATTTTCTAGTGTTAACTTTGTTGTAGGGGGTATCTCGGTTTCTTCTGGTTGAGTAGATTGCGGATTAATTTGTTGTGCATTGTTTGATTTTTTTTCATTTTTAAGCATTGTGCTTACTAGATTGCTTTCTTCGGATTCTTGGTCTTTATTTTTAAGCTCTTTGTTTTTAATTTCTTTGTTTTTAAGCAATGCGATTTTATTTAAAACCTTGTCTATATTTTTATTTGCGCGAGAGTTACCTTTTGTTACTGCCAACTTATACCATTTTAAAGCCTTACTGTAGTCTTGTTTTACACCTCGTCCACGCTCATACATACCTGCGATGACGTAGATTGATTCTGGACTACCATCATTGGCAAAATTTAGGTGATATTTGAATAGACCTTCGCTGATAGATTCCTCTGCTAGAATGGGCAGAGGAAATAATAAAATTAAGACGAAGCTTAGGTTTTTATACACTATGGTTTACTCATGGCATGGTTTACTCAAGGAGATTAACAATTGGTGTAAAATTGTCAGAATTTTTGTTTATACTTGCTGAGTATAACGTCAGAAGTGCAAGTATTCTAGCGGTAGTTTTTATGTGTCAGCTTGATCAGCGTAAAGTAGGGCGGGCCTTCTTACTAGACGTTAGGGCGAGAGATATTACTTATAGATGCGGTCAGTCAATTACCTTACTCGGCGTGAGCGCCAATAATGAGAGCGCCAGTAGTTCGAATTCAAGCTGGATTTCATAACACCCTTACTGGTTGAAGCATGCATAAAAACCTCATCGCCTAGGTAGATACCTACGTGTTTTTTAAAAAAACCGGTCTTAAAGAATACCAGATCCCCGGGACGCAGTTCTGACTTAGAAATCGATCGGCCGACACGGACTTGTTGTTCCGTGGTACGGGGTAATTGGATAGCCAGACCATTTTTCATTGCCGCACGAACAAAGGCGGAGCAATCGACGCCTTTTTTACTGGTTCCACCCAATTGGTAGGGCACCCCTTGCCATCGCACGTATTCACCTTGCAACTGTCGCAGTACTACGTTCGGGTCTTTTACGACAGACGTGTTTTGTTTTTTAGTCGCATGACTTGAAGTGCTTGCGTCAGTCGTGCTGGCGCTACGTGCTTCATTTTTCGGAGGCATCGTACCACAGTGGCTCAGGCCAACAACCAACAATAAGCCGGTAATAATTTGCTTATAGGGTCTTATACCCATCACGAATAGGTTTCCCTGCAAATTGCACGTCCTATTTCCTCCGTGGCTGCGTTGCAATTCCTCGCAATAGGTCGACTATTACTCGTCATCGCGCCTTGCCACGGAGTAAATATGACGCACCCTTTACTAGGGAAACCTATCCGTGATGGGAATATCTTAT
>JBGMRO010000369.1:0-4720 GCA_048061555.1 Thiohalomonadales bacterium
ATTCTATACAAGGAAAAGGTAGCAGCTCCTTAATCGCCCTAGGGGATAAATATAGCATCACCAATAATACCTTTTCAGCCAATACCGGTATTAATTTTTTGATCGATGTCGGTACATCGAACGATAACACCGGTGCAGCCTCCATCACAGACAATAATCTATCCGGAAATACCATCAACAGTAACTCCGTTACATTGATTATAAATACGGATAGCGGTGCAATTGGTACACCAGTAGATGTAGTCGCCACGACAAACTGGTGGGGAGAAACAGAATCTATCGAGAAACTCGTAAAAGGGAATACCGCAGGGGTAGATGTCAGCAACCACCGAACAACACCCAATACTCTCGCACCGATATCCATTCCTACCGGGGTATTTGCGGCAGTGACGGCTAGCAGTACCGGTATTGGTATAAACTGGATTTCCAATACCGAATCCGACATCGCAGGTTACCGTATCTTTTGGAGTACAACCCCCATAGCGGAAACGGCTGATCTACGTTATAGCGATTCAATTGATGTGGGCCCGGCGACGGGATATACCATTCCCGGCGATGCATTGACCGGCGGCTCAGACTATTATATCGCCGTAAGTGCGTATGACTTAGATAGAGTAGCGAGCAACGACCTCGATGCGACTCTGGTGAACGAAAACGTCGTTGCCGGCAACGAAAGCTGGTTTGGTGAGGAGATCATCGTTAATTGGAGCAAAGACAATGCCACTAAGGCGGGCGGAAATCCGGGTGGCGGTGGAGATAGTGGCGGCGGATCTAGTGATTATTGGTGGTTGGTCTTATTCGGAGTAGCCATTGCCTCGCGTCAACTCATTTCTGCAAGGGCGTCGGCACATCCGACACGGCGTATTCATCACATCAGTCAATACGAGCAGTAAACCTATATCTATCTATTTCACTCTTTATTTTACTCTGCCACATCTACATATTCAGCTAAGAATAAGCCTTTCAGGCCGCGAGATCTCTTCAATGGCCTTCGATAGCTATAATTACATTTGAAACCACATCAGTCTACATTCCCACACTAAAGCATGGGAACTTGACGACACGACCATAAATCTGTTTTGATAATTGCAGATAATTTAAAAGTAGTCGCTCAACCGTTCGGTCATCCATGACCCATCGGTTGGTTCACTAGGTAGTGAAATTACGCAGCGATAGCCTTAGGCTTTTTTCTGCGTTTGGCCTTTTTAGGTTTTTTATTGAGGACCTTGTCGGCGGCATCGATACCCTTAATATACGCAGTCGCTCGCTTAAGACTTGTCTTTAATCCTGACAATTCCTCTGCATTTGCATTTTTTTCTGGAGTGATTTTGGCAATTTCCTTCTTAATCGCTGCCAAATCCTTCTCAACCGATTTTAATGCCTTACGCGAATCTGCACTAGGCATCTTTTTCACCTTCGTTGCCGCTAATTTCTTCCGTTTTAGCAACGCCGCGCGTTTTTTACCAAGTTTTTTTGACTCCGCACTCAATTTTTTTGCATCTTTGCTGCGGGTAGCTACCGCTTTTTCGGCATTTCCCAATGCACTAGACAGACTAGAAAGTCCGCTTGCGATTGCTAGATCTACCGAAGTGCTCTTTGTTACCGATTTATTTGCCGCTTTAGCCATTCGAAATTACTCCTATCTTTATATATTAAATTTCATTTACTAATTTATATTTAGTACTTTTTAAAATAAAACCCCGGTTACATCACTATTGAACATAAAACTCCTAAATAATTCAGTTTTAGGTAATATCGTCTACGTCCTCTTTCGATTCTGCGAATTGTTAATTACGTAAACTGTCGATTACACAAATTATCATTTTCGTACAATTTATTTCCGACAATCCAAATTACAAAAAACTAGAATAATTCCACATTCAGTTATGCGTTCTGTAATAAAATAGACCATTAAACACGAAATTGAAAATGTAAACGTAAAAATAATGGCAAATACACTTAATTTTTACCTAATTCGCCAATTTTTTTATAAAAACACAAAAATTTTAGTCAGCTAAATAGTTTAACTAGGTTGCTGTCAGCATTTCTCTAAACGACTCTTTCTTAAGAATTACGATGTTTTAAAGAAATTCTGCTACGGATTTTATGCGAAAAATTAAGTTTCAGTAAGCGATATTTTAAATTTTACATATTTCAAATCAAGCCCAAGCTAACATAATGTATGCGCCCTTATATTTCTATAGAAACTCACAAAACGTCAATTATTTCGTCCAGTGCTTTATAGAATTTGCGTAATATGCCAGAATATTGACTGCATGTACATTATTTCGTAATAAACCATCTCGCTCTTCAATAATTTTTCTCGCTTTTAACATTACAATGGCTCTATTCAAAACGCTTTCATACGCAATTGACGAAATATTTATTGGCGCACCTGCTTTTTGCATCATTTTGATTTTTTTAATTGCATCACTCAAAAGTTCCAAATTACTTTTCCAATGATTCTTATTATCTAAAACGACACTCGACATTACGGCAACCGGTAATATTGGGACTATATCCCGAATATCCTCCATTAGACTGTCTGCCAATCGCTGCACCTTAGTAAAACGCGTTTCGCGGGGTAAATTATTAAATTCAATTTTTTCCGACCTAGAAAATTCTCGAGTTGAAACGGGAACCCCGAAATTGACACTTGCGTATCCGAATCGATGCAGCCGTTGTCGCCGTGAAAGCATCAAATTCTTGAGCGCGAATACTAGACTCGTTTTCAATACGAACAAAAAACCACGTTTTTTGGCTTTTTTATCCATTTTTCGCAATAAACTACGATCTTCTATTACTCGGTCGTAATTAATTCCGACGGGTATAAAAACGATATCGCGTTCGTTTTCACTGTGAAAACCCCGTAACATGTAATCAATAAAACCTAACCGTGGCTCGCGCAAACTTCCATCGCGGGAAAGGCCGCCTTCTAAAAACACAGCCTGACAAACACCCGCATTTGTTGCCATGTGGACATAGCGCTCCAATACGCGTCGATAAAGCGGGTTTCCGGAGTTTCGCCTAACAAAAAATGCGCCCATGGTCTTAATCAGTGTTTGCAAGGGCCAAACTTTTGCCCATTCACCAACAGCGTAGGAAAGTGCGGTCTTTTCGGCTACAAGAAAGGACATAAGTATGTAGTCGATATTACTGCGGTGGTTCATCACAAATACCACGGTATCCTTACTCGATATCTGCGCGAGCTCATTTTTGTCAAAAAACCCGACACGAACTCGATAAATCATTCGCGCAATGCGTTTTGCAAGCCAATATCCGATTCGGAAATACATATATACATTAAATGAAGGCACAATTTCCTGTGCATAACGACGCGCAATGGCCTGCGCAGTCTCTCGTGGCATTTTATGTTCTTGTGCATAGTTTAAAATTTGCTGGGTGACCTGCTCGTCAAATAATAATTGATCGATAAGAACAGACCGTCGGGTTAACTGGAATGGCCGAATTTCAAAGTCGAGATGCGAATTAATTTCCTCGATTACACGATTGACTCGACGGCGTAACACCCACCTAAGTCCGGGGATAAAAATTCGGTCTAGCGATAATATCAGCGTGGCAACGCTCAAAGTCAATAATGCCCAGGTCGGTACTTCTATAACTTGCGAAAACATGCTTTATTCATCCCTTGCGAAAAAATCTCTTCATATCTGTTAACGAAAGTTCGATAAATTGATTACATATATTGTGCAAAAAATTCACTTAATCAGATTTGTGTTTTTTGCTTGAAAATTCTTTTAAATATCGACTCGCATCGGCAATATTTTGATCAAATTCGCTTAATCCAAAATTTTTCCTTGAAAAAATTACCTCGCCGCATTCGTCCAACGCAACCATGCATGCATAGACCACCGTATTTATCTCCAATAACTGTTCCAGATATTTTTCTAGGAGGGGTGTGACCACATCTGAAATGCCCGCGTCTGCGCATCGACCCACGGTCGTTATTGTTTGTTGTAGTAATAATGGTGGCGGAGATGTATGGATAAACGCCACCAGACGCTCTGTAACGGCCGCTATATCCTTTTTTGTAGGTGGCCCCTGATCAAATTCTTTGTCTACTGCTGCGTCGCTGACTGAACCATAACGGTACCTCTCAATCAACATTGAGCTTAGTAATAATACTTCGAAATCGATTTTTTCAGGAAATTTTAGGTCATCAAGAATTTTATATTTCAAACTCATTTTATAATTTCCGCTACGTGGGTCTTTTATATATGTAACATTTAAATTAAAAATATGCGCCGAAGGCATTGTTTTATATATTGTAGCTCATGGGTAAATCATACTAGTCACTAACTCAAATTTTGGAGTTCAGTAGCTGGTTAATACCGCACTACGCTGCAATTTGGTGGATAATCGAAGCGGATCCACCAATGATCAACATTGTTAAACTCTTGAACTCCGAAATTAGAGTTAAAAAGAAAGTGATTGGAGGCTAATGCGGTTATGGGGTAAAGGTAAGCTGCCACAAAGTGTAGGCTCCTTGAGGAAAATCGGGTATTCTGCGGGTACAAAATGAAAAATTATCTTCAAGACATATAAATTTGCACCATCCACTAGTAAATACTAATTTTCTGTGCAAAGTTCTTCGTTGTGAGGTAAATAGTTTCCTCACTGAAATAAAATTAGATTGTAAAAATTATATACCCAAGGCGTTTGAGATTTAGGTGTTTAGTGCCTGTCATATTTTATCCAT
>JBGMRO010000370.1:0-4717 GCA_048061555.1 Thiohalomonadales bacterium
AAGATTAAATGCTCACATAGTGGTCTCTTAAGATAAGTCTTTCTAAATCTGTAAAGATACACAGATTAAGAGACACTAATATGCTGCGCTTTAAAAAATTCGTGCGCCTTGATCTTGTGAAAATATCCTCGTTTGTGGACGGGCACTAATTAGCCGTCTTTTACTAAACAATCGATATTTTAGCCTGTTTTGTCGTTAGTACAGCAGGCAGATATTCACAAAATGCCCTCTATAGACAAATTATACTCAGAATATTAGCTGTATATAGCGACATTTAGGCACTCTCGATTGCCTCAAAAAATCTCTTTTCTTTACTTTTCAACAGCTTACTAATTATACCACAGATCACAGGGCGATCAGAATTATCACTAAACAACTGATTAATCGGCCCTTTCCTAAAGGAAGCCCCAAACCGGATGGCATCCAAGCCCATATTCACGGTAAACTAATCCATTTTAGCAAATATTGCGTTTAAAATGATCACGTATTGCCATTTTGTTACGACTTTACAGATCGCCATTTGGCTATCTTGTTACCATATTACCATTGCCTCAGCATCGCCTCAGGAAGGAACATTTAACCTAAATACATTAGTCGACTCACGAAAGTCCATGCAAGCTCTGGTTGAATCAAGATTTAAGTCTTCTGCCAAAGACACAGATTCCTGCGAATTGCACCCATTCAAGGGGCCACGCTATCTCAAGCTTGACCGGCAAGGTATCGCCCTAGCAGATCAGCAATCAAGACTCATTGGCGCCGCCTGGAGCTGTGTATTAGACCAGCGTACGCAGTTGGTATGGGAAGTCAAAACGGCGCAGCCAGGACTACACGACCGGGACAATCGCTATACTTGGTTCAATTCCAACACACACACGAATGGTGGGTCTGCAGGTCATGCACAGCAAGGATTCTGCCAAGATTCAGCCTGCGATACTGCATCCTATATTAGCGCCCTCAATGCGGAATCTTATTGTTCCAGCAATCAATGGCGGCTGCCAAATCGAGAGGAGCTGCGCAGCCTCGTGAGATATGACATACCTTATCCTGGACCAACACTAGATCGAGACTTTTTCCCCAATACTGTCGCTCAGTACTACTGGTCAGTATCACCCGCCTCGGACGATATAGACAGTGCGTGGGGTATAGGATTCAGTTTTGGTTTCGATTACGCCTACTTCAAAAGCCACGCGGCTTATGTGCGTGCGGTTTATTCCAAGCCTTGATCCCCGCACCATGATCCCCAAACCACCACTGCTGGCCGTATTGAGTTTACTGATGTGGCCATCGTACGCACTCACCCAGACTTGCCAGGAGACCATTAGCGCGACTGCATCGTCGAAGTACTTTAGCAATAACGACACTAACACCTTATTGGATACACGTACGAATTTAATCTGGTCCCGCTGCAGTATTGGACAGCTATGGTCGGGCGGCAAATGTGTCGGCAGTGCACTACTATTGACGTATATCGAAGCCCGCAACGAGGCCCGTAATCAATCTGTGCAAGAACATCTAGGCTGGCGAATCCCGACGGTCTCGGAGCTCAGTTTAATGGTTGAATTAAGCTGCCATGACCCCGCAGTAGATCTAGCACTTTTTCCCAATACGCCAAGTATGAGTTTTTGGACCTCAACCCGTTTTGTCAATAAACTAAAACACCATTGGTTAATTCAATTTCGATTCGGAGCCAATCACGTCGACAGCGATGATAATCACGCCTATCTGCGACTGGTGCGAGATGCGGAATAAAGACCATTCCCTAATCTCCCATTAACATCTAGAATTGCGCTCTCTGTCGAATGGCACTACGTTAGGTATTATCCTAAATTTATCGCGGTGGATGCTAACGCTCTAGTGTTCACAGGTCGCAAGGAATTTGACCTCAGGGAAACGCTCCATGGTTAGATTCAGGTTGATACGGGTGGGCGCAATATAAGTTAGATTATTACCGGCATCAATGGCCAGATTATCCGCAGCCTTTCGCTTGAATGCTTCTAACATTTTATCATCATCACAATATATCCAACGTGCGGTGGCGACATTAACATTCTCAAAGATGCATTCAACATTGTATTCGTGTTTCAATCGATGGGCGACAACATCAAATTGCAGTATGCCCACCGCACCTACGATTAAATCGTTATTATTGATCGGCCGAAATAACTGTGAGGCACCCTCTTCACAAAGCTCTTGCAGGCCTTTTTGCAGTGCCTTCATGCGCAAAGGGTCTTTTAAACGTGTGCGGCGAAACAATTCTGGGGCAAAATGAGGTATACCTGTAAATTTTAGGTTCTCACCTTGAGTCAGCGTATCTCCTATTTGTAAATTTCCATGATTGTGGATACCGACTATATCTCCCGGAAAAGCCTCGTCTACGTGCCCACGTTCACTAGCCATAAATGTTATCGCGTTCGGTATTTTCATTTCTCGATTCAGACGCACGTGTTTGACCTTCATACCCTTGCTGTACTGACCAGAACAAATGCGAAAGAACGCTACCCTATCACGATGCGCGGGGTCCATATTGGCCTGAATTTTAAATACGAACCCAGTGAGCTTGTCTTCAGTCGGTTCGACTTTGCGGGTCTCGCTGAATCGACTCGGCGGTTGTGGTGCACTATCGACTAACATATCCAACAACTCCACTACGCCGAAATTATTAATCGCAGAACCAAAAAAAACCGGCGTCAGTTGACCTTTTAGATATTTATCGATATCGAAACTATGACTAGCACCTTTGACCAGCTCGACCTCTTCTCGAAATTCTTCAATAAGATCACCAAACAATTCATCCAGGCGGGGATTATCCAGACCGGCAACGACCTCTCCTTGCTGAATTTTACCGCCGTGAGTTGAACTGAATAAGTGCACCCGATTTTCATAGAGATTAAAGACGCCCTTAAACCGCTTGCCCATACCGATAGGCCAAGTCATGGGTGCACATTGGATCTTTAGGACGGCTTCGACCTCATCGAGCAATTCAACGGGATCACGACCTTCACGGTCAAGTTTATTAATAAAGCTGATTATCGGTGTATCACGCAAACGACACACCTCCATCAATTTTACCGTGCGCATTTCGACACCCTTAGCGCAGTCAATAACCATAAGCGCAGAATCTGCCGCTGTCAGTGTTCTATAGGTATCTTCGGAGAAATCTTCATGGCCGGGTGTATCCAAGAGATTGATAATGGCGTCTTTATACGGAAATTGCATCACCGACGATGTCACGGATATACCGCGCTGTTGCTCTAGCGCCATCCAGTCTGAGGTCGCGTGACGCGAGGCCTTTCTTCCTTTTACTGTGCCCGCCATTTTAATGGCATTGCCAAATAGCAGCAATTTTTCGGTTAGCGTAGTTTTACCCGCATCGGGGTGGGAAATGATCGCGAACGTCCGGCGGCGGGCAACTTCTTTAGACAGATTGGACATGATCGCCAGTAAATGGTGGGCCGTCCGCGACTCGAACGCGGGACCATCGGATTAAAAGTCCGGTGCTCTACCAACTGAGCTAACGGCCCTGAGGTCAAAATGAGCTGCAATCATACAGAAGTTCACAGGAATCTCAAGGCCCATGACCAAAAAAGATACGGCACCAGATATGGATCTAGCGCTAAAAGCGTTAATAGTGAAGAACTAGACTAGGCATTGTAAACTAATCTTTAACCATGGGTTATCCGTGCCTCATGGTTAAAGAGTTGCTCTATAGAGGCGCTGGACTGGGCCTCTACACCGCATCCAGCATTCGCATTCCACCGGGTAGCAGACGCATATCGACCAATGCGGTAATAGATGCGCGCACAAAGGTTGCGTCTTTTTCATAGACCATTTTGTAATACTGTATCTTCATGGTCAATGCACTACCAAAGATGAGTGAGAAAAAAGCCATAAAGGAACCTACAGCCAACGTCGACACACCCGTGATACCTTGTCCGATGGTGCAACCCAGGGCCAATATACCGCCTATACCCATCAGCGCGGCACCGATGGCGTGATTCACAAAGTCGCCAAAGGAATTAAACCATTCCAGGCGGAATTTTCGAAACAGCAATGAATACAAAAATGACCCTACGATGACACCCGCTAATGCCATAAAACCAAAGGTGACAAATTTCATTTGCCCCATATTGGCGACCAGATTTGCGGCATCGGCCATCGGATTGGTAAATGAAAATGCCTGTACGCCCACACCAAACGGAGGTTCATCCATCATCTCGACCTCCTCTAACCATTCCATACCCATTGGCCCCCCCGTAACATACCAAGCGCCAACAATAACCAAACCCACAACGAGCCCACCCAATATATGGTCAAAATTTCCACGAAAATCTTTGGACTTGAAGATATAAATCAACAAACCCGTTGCAATCATGAGCCCGATAATTAGACGTAACTCAATCGCACTCGCAATGCCTGTGGTCGCACTGACTATGCTACCCATATCCTGGTGTGGCAAATCCTGCAAGGTCAGATCGATGGCCATCGGATTTATCCAGTAATAAAAGACATTTTCATAAAACGCAGTAAATTGCATCAAGTAGGCAAAATAGGAGGCTATAATTAATACTACCACCGACTTAATATTTCCGCCCCCTATACGAACTAAGGTCTTATTGGCACAGCCGCTCGCTAGTGTCATACCAATACCAAACATGGTACCGCCCAATATATAACGAAACCAGTCAAAAGTAGCCATCCGGTAGGGAGGACGTAGTTG
>JBGMRO010000371.1:0-4715 GCA_048061555.1 Thiohalomonadales bacterium
CATCGTGGTGACGTAGACTCTCCTAACGGAAGTTAGCTTAGTGCCCATCCACAAACGAGGATATTTCCCCAAGATCAAGGCGCTCGAATTTTTTAAAGCGCAGCATATATTAATATGTGAGCATTCAAAAAATATGCGCAACGCAGATATTGGTGAAATAGACCGTTTGTGAACGGGCACTAGTTTTCATAAACATAAGCAGGAGAAAAAAATGAACACATCCAAAGTATTACTAGGCGTTGGGGCGATGACCTTAACCTTGTTTGGTGGTTACAAAATGGCATCCGCAGTTGCATCATCGAATCATTGGCGTGGCGGCATTATGCACAAGATACAGGCTTTATCTGAGGAGGACTGGAATGATCCAGAGAAAATTGGGAAATTACAACAATCTTGTGTCGATGGAAGTGTAGAAAAACTCACTAGCTTTATTGATCGTCTTGAGTCCGAACTGGATATAGGCACGGGGCAGATAGATCCCTGGAATGAGTTGAAGTCATCGATTCAGGCGGAATATGAAACTATACAATTAGTCTGTGGTAAATTACTTGTGCGTGAAAATAGTGCAAACTTGCCTGCCCGACTAGAGTTAATGTCGGTACTAATGACATCGGGGCAAGAATCACTACAGCGTTTAATACCGGCGATTAATAGCCTATATGCCTCTCTAGATGTCGAACAACAGGCGCTTATTGAAGACAAGCTGTCACGTCATCATAAAAATATGGGGTCAATGCATCGCTAGTAGAGGATTGCATTCCAATCTATTATCTTGAGGGTACCAGGAGAACAAAATCATGAATACTGTGACAATTAATCATCCACAGATCAAAATTATTCCGCCGATATTATTCGCAGCCTATGTCGGCTTAGGTTTGTTGGCTAATAGCCTGTTTCCATACTCAGCGATCGGCAGCGGAATGACCTGGTTATCGGTGGTAGCGGAGTTAATGATGCTGGAAGCGGCCATTATTATAATGATGGCCATGCGTAGTTTTCGAAAATCAGCGACCCCCGTGGCGACGTGGAAGCCGGCTGTCAGTTTACTGACTACGGGGATATTTCGTTTTAGTCGAAATCCTATTTATTTGGGTATGTTATTGGCCTATATTGGCTTGGCCTTGTTGTTGGTTAATATTTGGCTACTGTTGTTGACGATACCACTTTACCTGCAGTTACTACAGGGAGTTATCCTAAAAGAGGAATACTATCTAGCGCAGACCTTTGCAAAAGACTACTTGGATTATAAAACTCGAGTAAACAGATGGATAAGCTTTAAATGATGTGTTAGGTTGAGATGGCACCCTTTTAAGCCATTTTTCGTGTACCTGTCATCGTGGACCCCAGATTAAGGGGGCTTTTCTTGAAACAGCCCGGCGTTGCGAAGTCAATAGTGTCCATGTTGACGGGAATGGTTTAAAAAAAATTTAAATTCGTAATCAAGGAGATCACTATGTCAAAAGGAGCGTCCCAAGGAGTGTCCAAAGGAGCCACCAAGTATAGCTTTAGTCTACCGCGGGTGTCGTTACACACGCAGGTGGCTAATGAATCCCAGCTCAACCAGGTGAGCGAGCATGAAAAGGAACGCCTTAATTGGGCTGAAAAATTATTAGATATCCCCGAGGTTTGGAAACAAACCATGGGTGAAGGGGTCAAGGTGGCGGTGCTAGATACCGGTATTGATAGCGACCACCCTGACCTAAAGTCCGCCATTGTGGAAAGTGCAGATTTTACCGGTGACGGCATAGAAGATGCGAGCGGTCATGGTACACATACTGCGGGTATCATTGGGGCGCGCTTGAATGGTGTGGGTTTTGTTGGGGTCGCACCTAAGTGTGAGCTCATTATTGGTAAGGTATTAGACAATAACGGATCTGGTACTTTTGAATGGATTAGCGAAGGTATCGACTGGGCAGTGCAATCGGGGGCCGATATTATTTCTATGTCGTTAGGCGGGCCGGGCAGTACGCAGGGCTTATATCGCGCAATACATCTCGCGCTGGCAAAAGGCGTACACGTCATCTGTGCGGCCGGCAATGAAGGTTCTATGAGCCAGAATAGCATCGGTTTCCCCGGTCGGTATGGTGCGGTCATTACCGTCGCTGCCCATGACAGAAACGGTAATCGTTCTGGTTTTTCATCACGCGGTGGCGAGCTGGATGTCATGGCACCCGGTTCCAATATTTGGTCTACCTATAAAGATGGTGGTTATGCGGAACTGAGTGGCACCTCCATGGCGACGCCATTTGTGGCAGGTTTAGCGGCCTTACTGATATCAAAACACAAGGCGCAACCCGATAGTAAGACACCGGTAGAAAATACCTCTGATTTGAAGGAGCATTTGATGCGAATGGCGGCTCACCCAGGATATCACGACAATCTGAGTGGTTATGGTCCCTTGCAACCGTTCCGTTTATTCGGTAACAGCGAGCAATAAAAAGGCATGGGCAGAATTGGCAGGTTAAGTGGGTCTCGATTTCTAGGTGGACCATTACTGTAGTTTTTTTAACAGAAGAAACCTTTCGTAACGATGGGGCCGTAGGAGGGCGGAGTAAATG
Source organism: Thiohalomonadales bacterium (assembly GCA_048061555.1). Classification (GTDB taxonomy): domain Bacteria; phylum Pseudomonadota; class Gammaproteobacteria; order SZUA-152; family SZUA-152; genus JBGMRO01. The sequence continues at coordinate 2,559 of JBGMRO010000371.1, forward strand.
GCGATAAACCACAAAAGTGTAGAGACATTTGTGAATAATTTCTGGGATGGCAATATCACGCCGACACTAGAAGAGTACATTCGCATTCCGGCCCTTTCCCCCGATTTTGATGACGACTGGCAAGCCCATGGCCATTTACAAAACGCCTTGCAACTCGCGCTTAACTGGTTGCAGCGCCATTGCCCGGAACATTGGCACGTCATCGAAAAAAAAATAGATGACAGGACGCCGTTATTATTGGTCGAAATCCCCGGTGTACCTGGTGATCCGGTACTGATGTATGGTCACCTAGACAAACAACCCGAGATGGAGGGTTGGAAAGAGGGTTATGGTCCGTGGATTCCGGTAATTAACGACGGCAAATTATACGGTCGTGGTGGCGCCGACGACGGTTATGCCTTGTTCGCAGCGGTGGCAGCGATTAAGGCATTGGAAGAACAACAAGTCCCCCATGCACCCATTGTAATATTGATAGAGTTTTCGGAAGAGAGTGGCTCACCAGATTTACCTGCTTATCTAGATCAATGTACAGACATTATTGGTTCACCAAAACTCGTGATTGCCCTAGATTCGGGTGCCGGTGATTATGATCGTTTGTGGTCAACGACGTCTTTGCGTGGCATGTTGAGTTGCGTACTCAAGGTTGAGGTACTGAATGAGGCGACTCATTCAGGTATCGCTAGCGGCATTGTACCCTCTTCTATGCGCATTGCACGACAGTTGTTAGAGCGCTTGGAATCTTCTAGCACCGGCGAAGTCCTGTTACCAGAATTACAGCCAGATGTGCCCATGCAGCGTTTGCAGCAGATAGAGGCGATCGCAGAAATCATTGGTGATGATTTGTTGCTCTCTTTTAACTCGGTACCTAATCTCTGTGCGGTCAGCGATGACCCGGTCGAACTGCTGCTCAATAATACCTGGCGACCAACACTTTGTGTCGTGGGGCAGCAGGGCATGCCTGCAATTAAAGATGCAGGCAATGTCATGCGTGCCTATACCAGCCTAAAATTGTCCTTTCGTTTACCACCAAACATAAAATGGCGACAGGCCCGACAAGCAATCGAGGCGGCAATATTGGCAGATCCACCCTATCAATCGAGGGTTAGTATCGATTTTGATCAAGGTGGTGATGGCTGGGACGCGCCACCCCTGGCGGATTGGTTACAACGCGCCTGTAGTGAGGCATCACAGCAGTATTATGGTAATGATGCTGCGTATTTTGGCTTAGGTGCCAGTATACCGTTTATGGCTATGTTGGGAGATATGTACCCGAAGGCGCAGTTTTTGATCACGGGGGTATTAGGACCTCAGAGTAATGCCCACGGTCCGAATGAATTTATTCACCTGGCGTACGCCAAACGGTTAACCTGTTGTATATCTCTTATATTGTCGCAGACCACTAACTAGTTCTACTTTGTTGCTTTTAACTGATTGAAATGTAAAATAAAAGCGCAATTATGTCATTATTCGAGGTGCTGCGTAGTTGATGTTAAGGTGACGGAATTACGTTTAAGCGCTGTGCAAGATCACCGGCTATGGACTGGGTATCCCCAAATCCAGGCACGCATGAATACATCCCTGACCGCTTACGCACATCCATGTGCTTCGCGGCATAAGTACGTCGTGTACAAATAAGCTCGACTGCCGCATCCCTGCGGCAGACGGCCTGGATTTGGGGATACCCAATCCATATCCTACCCGATTTACACGTAACAAAAGTTAACGGGACCGAAGTAAAACAAAGCAAAAATAAAAGCCAAAAGGAGGAGCTGCCGGTGACCGGACCTCCCACAGCAAAAATCCACTAAAAGGAGTGCCCATGACCGACCTTTCACAGAGGGCATGGTCAAGGACGTGGTATCATTTATAAACGATTATTCACATCGATTTCAAGTCCACAAAAGAAACGTTAGTAACCACGCCACCCAGTATATTAAGGGTTTGTTACAAGCTCGACTAAGGAATATGGAAAAGATAGCTGAAGTTGTCCCTCAAACCGACGAGCAATCCCTGCAGCAATTTTTATCAGATTCACCCTGGGATTACCAAGAAGTGATGAATCAAGTCGCGGGAGATGTCAATCAGTTGCTTGGCGGAAAAGACAGCGCGCTGTTATTAGATGAAAGTAGCATTGTTAAAAAAGGTGAACATTCGGTT
>JBGMRO010000372.1:0-4698 GCA_048061555.1 Thiohalomonadales bacterium
TGCGCCAAGGGCACGCCGTCCCTACTGGCAAACAAGTCTACACAGTCACCGGGCGTGGCACCGGAATAAAAAGCTCCACTCAGGTTTTAGTGCAACAGACCGTGATAAAACGATTTAACTAACCGCACAAAAATCAAATAAACAATACTCGCTATTAGATCTATTATGAGGAGAACATTCATGTCATTCACTGATTTCAATCGCCGGATCGGTAAGCTTTTACTGACGACATCTCTACTCGGCATGCCCTTCACGACTGTGTATGCACTTACACTGGCCGAAGAACCCTTACAAATGTCGGGTGCGGGTAGTGCCGTACCACCCAATGTCATGTTAATGATGGATAACTCGGGTAGTATGACTAACCTTATGTGGGACACGGTAACAAATCCAGATGGCACCATTTCGGGATATGATTCCACCCAAACTTATCCTGACTGGAGTGCAGATAATTGGTCCGCCACTGCCAATAACGAACAATTCTCCCCAAATGACGGCGTCATTTCGACGAGTCACCCCACTGATACTGGCGACACCTATACCCTAATATTGCCAAACCCAGAAGGTAGCGAGACCCGCTATACCGGCAATTACCTTAACTACCTGTTTGATCGCACCTTCGCTGCTAACCCCACAGCCGGTGGTGCTACTGTGGATCTGACCAGTGCCAACGCTAACCCACCCTTTGTAATACCCCAAAACTCACGCATAAAAGCCGCTAAAAATGTCGCGACGGCATTAGTCAATAACCCCAGATACACCAGCATACGCTTTGGTGTATATAAATTTAATGATTCTCGAGATGGTGGCGTGCTAGTGCAAGAATGTGGGGCGAGTCAGGCCAATTTAACCTCTGGAATCGCCGGGCTTGGTGCCAATAGCGCTACCCCGCTGGCGTCGACCTATCGTGATGTTATCCAATACTTTCGTGGCAAGATAGGCGATAATGCCAGCCCAATCCAATATCGCTGCCAGCAAAACTTTGCCATAGTCGTCACGGATGGTTTTCCAAACGAAGACATGCCTACATTTTCAGGCACCCTCCCCGCACCCTTTGTCTCGGTCTCTCCCACCCCGAGCTTTCCAGATTGGGACGGAGATGCAAGCAATGACGGCAGCGGCAGTAAACTATTCCTTTTAGATGATATGGCAAAAATGGGTTACGATATTGACCTGAAGACCAGTGGCAACGACCTCGAAGGTATCTCGTTCAATGCCGCCCCGTATGAGCAGCAAAGATTGCTCGCCCATACAATTGGATTCGCCATTAATCATAAAATGTTGCAAGATGCGGCCGACTACGCCGGCGGCAAATACAACAAAACGGCCTCAGAGGCAGGACTAGCCGCCGCATTGGACGATGCGCTCAGCAGTATCGCGAGCGCTCCCGTGACCTCGGTAAACTCGGTCACTGTCAATGGGGGGTCGGTTTCTGCGCTGAGCCGCGCTTATCGTGCTGCCTATCGGCAACAAGGCAACGACTGGGTTGGTACGCTCACCTCAGTCGATATTTCCAATAGCAGCCCTAAAGCGGCCGATGTGCAATTAAACCTACCCGCAACTCGCACTATTTACACCTATAACGGTACCGCACAGATCAATTTTTCTGCTACAGACAAGGCGGAATTTTGCCCAAGCTGTACGGTCACAGAGGCTTCCGCAATTCTTAGCTATTTATCTGGAGATTCCAGTAGAGAGCAAAGACTAGGCGGTAGCTTTCGTGATCGCAGTACCAGCGTGGTCGGTGAAGACACCGTTACCAATATGGGCGACATTATAAACTCGGCACCGGTATTTATCGCCAAACCCTCATTTCTCTACCCAGATTCACTAGAGACTGCCCCCTATAGCACCTTCAAATCTGCAAATGCACAAGCGAACCGCCCCACCCTCGTCGCAGTGGGTGCCAACGATGGTATGTTACATTTATTTAACACCAGCACGAATCTAGAAGCTATGGCCTATGTACCCAAGATATTGTTGTCCAAGATCACGAACTTAACTGACCCTGCGTATCCACATCAATATTTTGTAGATGGATCACCCACAGTCGGCGACGCTTATTATAATGACAGCTGGCACACCGTACTAACCACCGGCTTGAATAAGGGAGGGCAAGGCGTTATAGGCCTTGATGTAACCAATACCACTAATTTTAGTAATATCCGGCCTTGGGAATTTACCGATGCCAACGACGCCAATATGGGTTATAGCTATAGTCAACCGGCTATAGTGCGCATGGCAAACGGCAAATGGGCAGCCATATTTGGTAACGGCTTCAATAGTAGTGAACCCGATGCCAATACCGGTGCAGGTAATGCTGTATTATATATTGTCTATCTCGGTGTAGGCGAGAATGGTTTTGTCGCCGATGAGTTTGAGGTACTAAACACCGTCGTCACCGACGCCACACAAGGATCCGACAATGGTCTCGCGACTGTCGCACCGGTCGATATTAACGGTGATAGCATAATTGATGTTATCTATGCGGGAGACCTCAATGGCGATTTGTGGAAATTTAGAGTCGACTCAGTAGACGCAGCCACATGGAAAAATACCGCCAACATCGTCAAATTATTCTCTACTTGTATTACCACACCCTGTACACAATCCATCACGACCAGACCAGAAGTCGGGCGTGGCCCCAAATCCAATAGCCTAATGGTGTATTTTGGAACGGGTAAATACCTAGAAGATACCGACCCTGCAGATACCGCCGTACAATCAATATATGCCGTTGTTGATAATCTCTCAAGCAATGCTAGCGTATTGAAAACATCACTGGTGGAACAGACCATAGAACAACAAGGCACTTCCTTCGACGTCGTCGACTCAGACGGAACCGCTATTACCGTAACAAGCACAGACAATCTACGCGTCACCAGTAACAATGGCGTGAATTACGCCTCAAATAATGGCTGGTATATGAATTTAGTATTCAACAATACAAACATAGGTGAGCGAATCATCACAAGCCCTATCTTACGCAACGGTCGTCTTATCATAGCTTCCAACTATTACACGGCAAGCAACAATGGCAACAACAATGAAACACTTAGCTGTAACGCAACCGATATGACCGCTAGTGGCCAGGGCTGGTTGATGCAACTGGATGCCTTATATGGTGGTCGACTAAATTACCCTCCCTTTGACACCGACGGTAACGGAGATCTAAATAGCTCAGATCTACTTGGCCAGGTCGCTGCAAGCGGTAAGAAATTCAATGAAAATATAGCAACACCGACGATTATTTCCGATGGAGTGAAAGAACTCATTATCACCGCAGGGTCCACCACAGATGTCACAACGACCACCGGAAATGCAGGGCCCGGCGTAGACGGAATCCAATCCTGGACGCAGTTTTAAATAATTAGAAGTCGCTCCGCTATCTTAGATTTCATTTTTTGGAACCTGAGATAGCGGGTGAAAGTTTTTTATTGTAGTGCGGGCGAAGTAACCCTATATTACTTTTTCTGGTCAAGTCCTACCGGACATAAGCAATTATTGAAATAAAATGACTCAATGACCCCAGCAAAACAAATAGGTGCCAAATACCATGTGCATGGGAAAGTTTGTTCATGTTGTCTAAGACATAAAAAATAACGCCTACGCTATAGGCGATACCACCAATGATCAGCCAGATTATGCCCGCTGATGGCAAAGCGGCCTGCAGATTAGCGAAATCGAGGGTGCAAGCCCAACCCATAGCTAGATAAATGGTAATTTGCAGCGCTTCACTTCGACGGGCTTTAAATAATTCTATTAAAATACCAATAATGGCCAAGCCCCAGACTAATGCGAGCAATATGGGGCCGTTACCGTCCCCGATGGAAACCAACATATACGGTGTGTACGTACCGGCAATCAGCAAATATATGGCAATGTGGTCAAGCTTTTGGAATATATTCTTAACTACGGGAGTGAAAAAACTGTGGTATAGCGTGGATACAGTATAAAGAATAACTAATGTCACACCAAAAATGGTAAAACTGAATATTAGTAATGGATCTCGATGTAGAATACTCACCGCTAGTAGGGCACCTAAACCCATCAGCGACAGTACCGAACCCACAAGATGGGTGATGCTATTAAATTTCTCTCCGTTATACATTGAATTTTTTTTGTTCTTAAATTGGAAGCTAAGGGAGTAGTGTAAATAATATATTAATTCAGCTTTGTTATGATAACAATTAAATAAAGGTAATCTATTTGATTGATTCCTCTCTGAACTATTTACAGGGTTCTATTATTTTAACTCCGTCCACTAAATAGATTCAAGTGTTACTTAGGCCTTGAACTTAAGCGTCTACCTACCATTTTACTAATATGTCTGTCCACCACCCCAACCTTTAAAACTGCGCCAAAAGGTTTGCCATATTGAGAATTGTGACCTAGTTCTCACTTTTAATGCCAACGGTTCACGATATCTTGAATAGTAAGTAGTCTAGTTAAAACGTGAACGAGTTGTAATCTATGTATAAAAGTAGTAATTTTCTAGTCAAGTCTCTTCAATCGACCGCCCCATTTATCTTTCTTATAAGCGTCACTATGCTAATGAACGCGTGCAGTACTGTACAAAATCGACCCATTTTGGTTTTTGTTCCGAACAAACCCGTTGCTCTGAAAATCATCGCAACGAACGACGTATCTACGCTGCAAAAAAATGTAGTTCACACGGGTTTAACGGTAAGGCGATAA
>JBGMRO010000373.1:0-4672 GCA_048061555.1 Thiohalomonadales bacterium
GCTACATAGATGTACCAAGGCCACGTGTGAGATGTGGGCCGGCGAAATTCAAGCCGGCATCGTCGCCTGGGCGACTGCTACGGCAGGTTCGCAGATTGGGGCAGGTGTCACGGGAAGCAGTATACTCAGCGCCTCATTGACCTTGGCGGACGGTGTTAAAAATAGCGGTGCAGGTCGCGTGGAAGATGCAATAATCGCAAAATATACCTTCAAGACCGGTAACGGTACCACCGCGTTTGATACCAGCGGCATTACACCTGCGATCGACTTGACATTAAGTGAGGGTGTCACTTGGGTCTCTGGACAGGGAATCGAAATTACTGACCTCAATGCCGCAGGCACGACTAAGGCGGTTGCGACGCCAGCAACAAGCAAGAAGCTATACGATAAAATTGCGGGGCCAACCGGTTCCAAGGAATATACGATAGAGGCATGGATTATCAACGATAATACCGCACTCACGGGGCCTGCTAGAATAGTCAGTTATTCGTTAAATGCTCAAAACAGAAATTTTACCATGGGCCAGATTACCGCCTATTACAATTTTCGAAATAGGAGTGATTTAACCGGAAACAGTGGTTCTAATCCTGCACTAGATTCTGCCCACAACGACGATGATTTAAAGGCAGAGTTACAGCATGTGGTAATGACCTTTGATCAGACGAATGGGCGAAATATTTATGTAAACGGTATAAAAACGGCTTACGAAGGAGTTGCCTCCGATCCGTCGGTTCCTGCGGACATATCGAACTGGAATGATACCTATACCTTCATCTTAGGAAATGAGGTTCCCGATAACGTAGAACGGCAGTGGATAGGAAAAATGTTGTTTGTTGCCATACACGACCGTTCGCTGAATGAAGCGGAGATACTGAAAAATACCTTAGAAGGCGTGGGCGATAAATTCATATTGAATTTTGATGTTAGTACACTGCTAGATGCCAGTGGTGCAACGACGAGCACGATCAGTGTCGTCGCCAGCGAATTTGACGCCTTTAGCTATTTGTTTGGCAAGCCTACCCTGACGACTGATATCCCCGTTCCGAATATTCCCGTAAAAAATATTCAGATTGCTGTCAATAGCAATATCCCTGCCGCGGCGCAAGCATTTCGAAATGTCAATACTATCGTCACCGCAACTGATGCAGAGCTATCACCCCTGGGTGCCGTTATCCCGATGGACAAGGGGGCGGATCTGGATCAGTTCGCGCTCGTATTTGCGGTATTGGGCAACAACAGTAATATAATTGTCGAGCAAAACCCGAGCCCGGTTCCTGATTTGTCGATTGCTGATCCATCGCCAGAACAGGGGTTGCGCACTTTCGAGCAAATAAATAATACAATGTCCGTATTGACCGGCGTTGACGCCTCGGTAACCGCGCCGACCTTTGACGGGTTACGCCAGCAATTACCTAGCACGCCTAACCTCGGTTCGTTTGTGTCTGCGCATCAAATCGGAGTCGCCAAGTTGTCTTTGGAGTATTGCGACGTCATGGTTGAAAGCAACGCATTACGCAGCAGTTTTTTTGGCAATACTTTCGATTTTAACGCAGCGGTCAGTACGGCCTTTAGCAATCAAGCCAAGCGCGACATTATTACAGGTAGTTTGATTAATAAAATGGTAGGTACCAACTTGAGTAAACAGCCCACCCTTGCGGAACTTAGGCCTGAGCTAGATCAATTGATTACGGAGCTAAGCGTCGGTTGTAATATAGCCGCCGATTGTAATGCCGCACGAACACGCACCATCGTAAAGGCCTCCTGTGCGGCGGTCCTTGGCAGTGCTGCCGTCTTAATCGATTAATCCTTCGCAGAACTAACATTGGTTATCAGAATAGAGCGTGTAGACCTAGCGAAGGCAAAAAAGCTAGGTTTACCTCCAAAATTAAGTAAGGGGAAGTAAAATGATGAAAAAAAGCAATAGAGAACAACAAACGGCAAGGCCCACATTGGATTTTGCCGAGCCGCTGAAACTTGAAAATCACAAACGACCGGTGACGAGGCGCGATTTTCTGGGGCAGGGCCTTATTGCTGGAGGGGCGGCGGTCATAGCACCGACCTTGTTGGGTGTACTCGGTCCACAGGCTTATGCCGCTGTGACACAGGCAGATTGCGGTATCCTTGGCGGCGCGGGTGGTTCGGGCAAGGTGCCATTTCTTGCCGTGGATCTTTCGGGTGGTGCCAATATCGCCGGTTCCAATGTTTTAGTCGGCGGCATGGGCGGACAGCGTGACTTTCTGAGCACTGCCGGTTATGAAAAACTGGGTTTGCCGGCTACGATGCTGCCGAGTCTTGCTGGCCAAATTGATACGCTAGATGCAGGTGGTTTAGGTTTGGCCTTTCATGCCGATAGCGCCTTGCTTGCCGGTATTAGAGATGTGGCGACGCAGACTACCTTGGATAAGGTCAATGGTTCGATTATGTGCGCGCGTTCATCCAATGATACCAGTGATAATCCTCATAACCCTATGTATGGAATATACAAGGCGGGAGCGGACGGAGACATTGTTTCTCTAATCGGCTCGCGCAGTTCAGACTCTGGCGGTCGTTCAGCAGCGCCGGCTTCTATGATCGATCTCAGCGTACGCCCCACAAAGATCTCCAGTGGAAATGACGCAAGAGGTTTAGTCGATACCGGCAAACTTGCCAAGTTATTACCAGACGGCGACGACGCTGTGAATGTCATGCGTGCAATGCAACGTATCAGCGAGAAGAAACTAGCCAAAATTCAGGAAGCCGCTGCGCTAAAGCAATTAATGGAGTGTGGCTACTTAGAAAGTGCTCTGGCGGCCGCTGGGGACCCGAACAGGACCGACATAGATGCTGATACGGTATTGCAAACCGTATTTACCAATCGAAACTTAGACATCAATGATTTTCAGAAGACGGCTGCGGTGTCTAAATTGGTGATTAATGGACTTGCCGGCGCGGGCACGGTCCAATTCGGCGGTTACGACTATCACAATAGCACCCGAACCACGGGTGATAGTCGAGATAGAAAGGCAGGACAGGAGATAGGTGCTGCATTGGAATATGCTAGTCTCATGGGGAAACCCTTAATGATATACGTCTTCAGTGATGGCTCGGTCGCGAGTGACGGAAACATCGATAGCACGGGCAAGGGGATATGGAAGGGAGACAATTCTTCCACGGCCTCCTCACTCATGCTGGTATTTGATCCCGCAGGATTGCCACAAATTGCCAATAACAATAATCAGTTAGGGTTTTTCCGCGCAACCGGATCGATCGAGACCTCAGCGTCGGTGATCAGTAACAATGTCGATCAACTCGCAGAGGCCGTCGTATTAAACTACATGGCATTAAACGGTGACGTCGGACGCTTCAGTCAAGTCTTGCCCAACCACGGCCTAGGCGCACTAGCAGCAGACTTAGACGCACTAACCGCGTTCCAACCGATCGCATAACTCAAACAACGACTGCTATGCACCTCGTTCCCACGCTCCAGCGTACCTCGTTCCCACGCTCCAGCGTGGGAATGCATACGAGGGTCTGGAATCCCACAACGGATCGCAGAACCCAGAATTTTTTAACCTATCACCTTGTAACCTTTAACCTTTAACCTTTAACCTTTAACCTTTAACCTCACCCCGCCGCAACAATACATACACCGCACCTAATCCACCATCTCGCGGCAAGGCACTGCTAAAGGCCATAATCGCTGGTATCTGTGGTAACCAATGATGGAGCGCAGTTTTTAATATCGCCTTGCCAGAGTCTGAGCTTAGTCCACGCCCATGAATGATAAGCAGGCAGCGTTTCCGCGCCCGTTGACCATTATTGACAAATCGGAGCAATTTTTGTTTTGCCTGCATACTGTTGAGGCCGTGTAAATCTAGACGCCCCTCGATATCGAACTCGCCGCGCTTAAGACGCTTGATTTCTCGATGCTGTAGACCGGGGTGCTGAAAGAATAACACCGTATTGGCGTCAATAGATCCGTTCTCAAAAAAATCATCCAATGGCTGATTGTCAGAATACTGCTCGTCGGCTTCCTCGCGAAAGGGATTACCGTATTGATTCGTTTTGTTTTTTCCGGTTTTGTCTATGGTTGCGGGAGTTTTATGCACGACCCGATCGGATTTTAGCGGAGTTGCGTCCGCGACTTTACTGCGAAATAATGCCGCATCCTCTTTACTTACACTGTGTTTTTTCTTGACCATTTAATGCTGAGATCTAATCTAGGTTAAGTGTAGGCCAATAATTAAATTGTCCATGTGGAGTATATTTTGCTATAGGATTATTAGCCAAGTATAACCAATGATCAAATTAGTCACTCAAGTTTCGGAGTTCAAGCATTTAACAATGCTGGTCATTGGTGGATAAACGAAGCGCATCCACCAAATTGCTGAGTGGTACGGTATTAACGAGCCACTGAACTGCGAAACTTGAGTTAGTAAGCAATGAAGTAATGCGTCGTAAGCAAACATAGAGTATAAACGAAGCCATGAGAATTTTATTGAGTAACGATGACGGTTATCAGTCTGAAGGGCTATGCGAGCTCTGGCAGGCATTGTCGGATATTGCCACGGTGACCGTGGTTGCGCCCGATCGCAATCGAAGCGGTGCGAGTAATTCGCCCACCTTAGACAATCCGCTGCGCACCCAAAAACAACAAAACGGGTTTATTAGCGTCGATGGAACACCGACGGAT
>JBGMRO010000374.1:0-4619 GCA_048061555.1 Thiohalomonadales bacterium
ATGGCTTTATTACAAATAAGTGAACCCGGACAATCGACAAATCCCCATCAGCACAAATTAGCGGCGGGCATAGACTTAGGTACGACGAACTCATTAGTCGCTGCCGTGCGCAGTGGCGTGGCGTCTACGCTAGCAGATACCGAAGGCGAAGATCTGCTACCTTCCGTAGTCCGTTATCAACTAGGACAGACGCCTGTCGTCGGTGCTTCTGCAAAAAAAGTCGAGGTTGCGGATCCACTGAATATCATTAGCTCTGTCAAACGCTATATGGGTCGAAGTTATGAGGAGATTGTGGGCTTAGATCGCCAAGCGCGATACCAATTTGATACCTCCAATGCCAAGGTTCCAAGAATAAAAACGATCGCTGGCAATGTGACGCCCATGGAGGTGTCTGCAGAGATACTCAAGACATTGAAGTTGCGTGCTGAATTGAGTTTGGCGGGTGAATTAGTCGGTGTCGTGATCACCGTGCCCGCACATTTTGATGATGCACAACGCCAGGCGACGAAAGATGCTGCGAAGCTAGCCGGGTTGAACGTCTTGCGATTAATCAATGAACCGACAGCAGCAGCGCTTGCTTATGGTTTGGATAAAAAATCTGAAGGAATCGTAGCGGTTTATGACCTTGGTGGGGGAACCTTCGATATTTCGATTCTGCGATTACACAAAGGGGTTTTTGAGGTGATGGCTAGTGGCGGAGATACGGCGCTAGGCGGTGACGATTTTGATCATGCACTGGCAGGTTGGATGCTGGATCAGGCCGGCGTTAGAGGGGTGTCCGACAAGGACATGATCGGCATTGAACGTCGCGCAAAAGTTGTGGCCTGTTGCGCAAAAGAAGAGTTGACCAAAAGAGATTGCGTTAATGTCACGTTACCCATAAGTTCAGATAAGCATTGGCAGGCAGAGCTAACGCGCGAACAGTTTAATCAGATTATAGAACCTCTTATAAAGAGAACGCTGTTGGCTTGTAAGCGAGTAGTGAGGGACGCGAATATTGACATGGCGATGATCAAAGAAATCGTTATGGTGGGAGGGTCAACACGAGTTCCGCTGGTGCGTAGCATGGTAGGGCAAATGTTTTCTACAGATGTTATGGTGGATATTGATCCCGATAAGGTTGTTGCACTAGGCGCTGCAATTCAAGCGAACATATTGGTTGGCAACAAATCTGAGGACGAGATGTTGTTACTGGATGTCGTTGCACTTTCTTTAGGGTTGGAGACCATGGGCGGCTTAGTCGAAAAAGTTATTCATCGGAATACCACGATTCCTGTTGCGAAAGCCCAAGACTTTACCACCTACAAAGACGGTCAAACGGCCATGTCTATCAAAGTATTACAGGGTGAAAGGGAATTAGTCAGTGATTGTCGAGTATTAGCCAAGTTTGAATTACGGGGTATACCTCCGATGGTGGCGGGTGCTGCGCGAATTCGGGTAACATTTCAAGTGGATGCGGACGGCTTATTATCTGTTTCCGCTAAAGAAATGACCATGGGAATAGAAAGTGCGGTTGAAGTACAACCCGCCTATGGCCTACAGGATTCGGAGATTGAATCCATGCTGCGAGACTCTATGCAATATGCGCAGCAAGACGTCACTGCACGTAGTCTACGTGAGCAGCAAGTGGAGGCGGAGCGAGTCATTGATGCACTCGTTATCGCCTTAGAAAAAGATGGTAAAACACTATTGTCGGAGACTGAATACAATAAATTGTCTGCTGGGGTAAGCCATTTAAGAAAAATCGCTAAGGATGATGACCACATAGCGATAAAGACCGCAATAGCAAAACTCAATAAAGAAAGCACGGATTTCGCGGCCAGACGAATGAACGCCAGTATACAATCTGCCATGACCGGTCACGATATCGATGAATTCAAGTAGATTATGGCAGTCCGTAATTGATAGCACATAAGGGGATTAGTACTGAAATGCCACAAATTATAATATTACCTCACGAAGAAATTTGTCCCGAGGGTGCCGTCATTGAGGCGGAGACAGGTATGACCATCTGCGATGCCGCGTTAAAAGAAGGCATTGATATTGAGCACGCTTGTGAGAAGTCTTGTGCGTGTACCACTTGTCACATCATTGTCCGAGAGGGCTTTGATTCTTTAACTGAGGCGACAGAAGACGAGGAAGATTTATTAGATAAGGCGTGGGGCTTGGAGCCGGAATCTCGTCTTAGCTGCCAGGCTAAAATTGAGGACAAAGACATCGTAGTAGAAATTCCAAAATATACGATTAATATGGTCTCAGAAAATCATTAACGCTTTAATACCAGTTCAAAAAACCAGGGGGTAGGATGAAAACACGTTGGACCGATACCATTGAAATTGCTATAGCATTGGATGAAAAACACCCTGACGTAGATCCCTTGACCATTTCTTTTCCAGAGTTGATGCAGTGGTGTCTACAATTGCCAGAGTTTGACGACGTAGAAGAGCGCTGCGGTGAGAAAATACTTGAAGCTATTCAGATGGCTTGGATAGACGAGAAGGACTAGATTAAGCAACATACCCGTTAGTTTCCAAATCATGGCTAAAATTTGGCTGTGCTCCGTCGGTAGGGTGGATAAGCATCGTGCATCCACCAATGGCTTGCAGCGATAAATAAATACAATTCTTCACCTACGCGGATAATGCCAGCCGCAGTTAATTCAATTTCCTGAAAATACGACCAAAAAACTCTATAATCAACGCAGTTGATGCGCTCATTATGTCGGGTTCCTCGATTTAGACGGATTTCAAATAAAGTGCTATGACTTATTGAGGTACGAAGTTTGCATAGGGGTAATGATGGTAGTTTAGAGTAGGGATAATGAAGCAATTTGGCAGCTTACCCGCACGACTTTCGGCGAATCTATTTATAATCAATTCCATTTTCAGCACCATAATATTTGGCGCTGCCGCCTATTTTATTGCCAGTGAAAAGGAAACTCAATTTATAGAGCAACTCGCGCAGCATGCCACATCGATCTCCCGCCTAATTGAACGTACTGACCCCCAAGATAATTCAACTGAGATAGGTTTGTCGTTAAGCAAATTAGTCCAGAATCAGAGTGTCAAGTATGTAGAATTATCCCACCGGGACAGTATTTTTACTTCTCAGAAATTTGGACATCATACGGGCAACTGGGTGCATGAAAACGGAAATACCGTCACAGATTCCATCGTAAAGGGGGTGGGGGTATATCATGTATTAAGTAGGGTAGGTTTTATACAATTTGATATCGATGCGCAGCTGCACTTGGATTACGATAGTTCCGCAATCAATCGAGAAATAAACTTCACGGTTACCGCAATTATTATCGTCGCCTTTTTCTATGTGCTGCTGGTTTCCGCGGTGGTCTATTTTCTCGCCAAGCGCAACACGCTATTTTTATATGCACTATCCAAAAAAATTACACTAATAACACCTGACTCACCTGCAGGTGCCTTACAAATAGATAGCGAAATTCGAGAATTTACCAGCTTAAGCGAAAACCTGGAAGCAATGAGAAGTTTATGGGCTCAGGAGAATTTGGCTTTACAGGAAAAAGAGTTGTATGTACGCACCGTTATTAATCAAATGGCGGAAGGCGTTGTTTCATTCAATGAAAGTGGTGTCATTGTATTTGCAAATGACAATGCACGAATGATGCTGGGGATCGAGGGCGATGTAGAAAAACATCCCATTAGTATCAATAGCTATCTGACTAGTGCGGTAGAAAATACTGCGGTGGTTGAGCATTTCATCACCGACAATTTACAATCTTTAATCGCGGAATCGCACCATCAGTTAAAGGCCATTAATGAGCAACGATCGGATTTCCCCGTCGATGTGGCCTTGACTAAAGTAAAATATGGTGATGACTATATGTTTATCGGCAATATTCGAGATATTACGGAATCTAAATTAAACGAAAAAAAAATTCTGGCGGCACAACGACTGGCAGAACGTGCAAATATGGCAAAATCAGAGTTTTTGTCTCGTATGAGTCATGAATTACGCACGCCAATGAATGCAATTATCGGTTTTTCTGAGTTGTTACAAACCGATGAAGATAATCCACTCAATGAGCAGCAATCAAAAGATCTGGGTCGGATAATCGTTGCCGCGAAGCACTTATTAATTCTCATTAATGAGGTCTTAGATATATCTCAAGTTGAATCGGGTCTACTGGAACTGCACAATGAAGTAGTTTCGGTGGTAGATGTCGTCACTGAATCCGTAGAAATGATTCGACCGTTGATCGATAGGTTTTCGCTGTCAGTCCGCTTGTCGGAGAGCAAGCAAGACTATTTTGTCTATGTCGATAAAATGCGCCTGAAACAGGTGTTGATTAATGTCTTGTCAAATGCTGCAAAATACAATCGCCGAAATGGCGTAATCGCGATCGATTATAAGGTTTATTACTCTTCACTTCTGGAAATTTCTATATCCGATACCGGATTGGGGATTAGCAAAGTTAATTTGGATAAGGTTTTCGAACCCTTTACTCGACTTGGGGCAGAGCTAACCGAAATAGAAGGGACAGGGATAGGTTTGGCGATTACACAGCGATTATTGAAGGCTATGGGGGGTTCCATCAATATGCGTAGTAAAATTGATGTGGGGACGACGGTAAACGTTCGACT
>JBGMRO010000375.1:0-4610 GCA_048061555.1 Thiohalomonadales bacterium
ATTAAGGTTTGATTTTTATAACTATTATTTTTGTGATGGGTTCAGGTACAGCTACCAACCATACACGATGCCTTCGAGTAAATATTCCAGGCCTTTAAATTCCTTCTTTGATGTCGCTATCCAGACTTTATTTTTTTTACTAAATCGATCCATCAGATTATCTGAGGCAGCGACACCCTGTCCAGAAAGAAAAAAGGCCTTAATCTTGTCACGTGTGGATTTTTTCAGCCTTAGGTTTACGGTAATTGATTGATTTGGCATTTTTTTACTTTTAGCGACAATTTTAATTTTCGACTTTTGGCCGCTGGATAGCTTATTGTATAATTTGTCACGGACTACCGCCGCACGACATTCACCATCTAGGAATTTTCGCAGGACTTTCCGCATGCCACCTTTAATGATGTTAATATTGGGCTGGACGATCGGGTTTTCATATAATTCAAACACGGATACGGTACCGAGATTGGGTGACGCGAGTCCACATATTCCGCTACCTACCAAATTTATCATGCTCTTGATGGCTATATCTTGTTTTTTGGCCAATATATAAAAATGTAGATTCCCTTTTAGTCGAACAATGGGTACGTGCTGGATGTTTTTCATCCGCCAGGCAGCAAAATGGGGTCCGTCAAATACAATATCGTATCTACCTAAGCGCATGTCGCGAGCGTATTGAATCCAGCTTTTTGGGTGTTCATAGACAACTTTTTCCCCAAGAATTTCCGACAATGCATCGGCGATCGGACCATAATATTTTTCGCCAATAGCGGCTTTTTCCCGAGGTGGCGCGGAAAATAATATTGTTGCAAAGGCAGTGGGGCTAAGGAAAAAGATTATTCCAATAACAGTAATACGCACAGCTAACATAATAAATCCATCAAATGCATTGACAAAATAGGCGCTATATTAACCTAATACAGTAGTGAACCTACTGCGCAACTACTGTGTTAGGTTAATTGTTGTGTTAAAACGATCGTATTTAACGGTTACCCACAGGAGAGACCTATAGTGAAATCACCCCTATTTTGACTATTTATCGACCAATACGCAAGTTTGTTATTATTATAACTATATTTTATGTGTAAATAAAATTATAATTGGGTATATCAGGCAGGGCAGGGCAGAGCTTAATAGTGAGGTCTGTCTATAGCCATGAATGCGCATATAAATTAAGCGATCGGCAATGTTAATATATACCCAAAGCGTCTTAGATTTAAGGTTTATAGCGCGTCCAATTCATTCCCTGACTGCGTTGAAATTTCTCGCAATAGGCCGACTATTACTCGTCATTTCGCCTTGTCAGGAGACGAATTGGACGCACTCTAAACACCTAAATCTAAAATGCTCTGGGTATTGTATTTAAGAAATAACTGATATAATCACAAATAGAAAATATTGACAGACGCATAAATTACGTAGTTGGTACTTAAGTGAGCGGTAACTATTTTTCTCGATACTTTTTCTGAATTAGGTAAATATTCAGGATTGCTGTACTTTGCGTTAAGAACTCCCAGTAATTTCCGTTTTTCCAAGGAGGGCTGTTATGGGTCTATTCCAAAAAAAAGGTGCAAGTAAGTTATTTTCATCGAGTTTTGCTATAGGTACGGCAGAATCTGGTAACGCAGAATCCGTCGTAGATGTGAATGAACAAATCGATGAACAAGATAAAACGGCCGATGATGTCCTCAAAGAGGATATTGCCGAAGGGGATTTTGTCGCTATCGAAAAATCCACCGAATCTGCACCCGGATCAAAAGCACTATCTATATCACAAGTGGTACAATTAGTTCGTTCGCTACCCCAGCAAGGTACCGATGAGGAGCTTCACGCGGTATTGCGTACTTTGGAATTGTTTGATGTTGATGTGCGTCACGTGCTTGATGATTCTTACCGAAAACAAACCGTCACCACCGAACGCATTGAAACCTTATTATCCGAGATTAGTACCTTGGATGAAGAAATCGACAAACGGGCCAAAGAAATTCAAATGCTCGAAGTCGGTATTACAGAGATGTCTAGGGTCAACCAGTGTTTGGAGTTAATGTTAAAGCTCGATAAAGCATTACTCGAGGCAGAGCAGGATCAACATCTTATTGAGAATTTATCGATGGATGATGTTGATGAAAAAGCACCGACAGATTCAAGCGAAGATGATTTACAAGCCGACGCAGACAAAAAATCCGAATCGAAATCTGTTACGGGAGAATCGAAAAGCGAAAATTCTCTGAAAAAAACTGCTAGAGAACGATTGGATGATTATGTAAAAAATGGCCAGACTCAAACCTTAGATGGGTTGGTAATCGATTTAGATTCACCGCCAAAAAGATTAAAGATCTCGAAAAAACCCAAAGTTAGCAAGCAAAAAAATAAAAAGACGGTAGAGCAAGAATCGTAGACACTAGTTAGTGCCTGTCCACAAACGAGCATGCTGGGGAAACAGGCTATTCTATGCTGGTCTGGCGGTGTAGGAGGTCGGGCTTATTCTATCGGTGTCGATGGGCTGTTACCCCAATCGGACCAAGATCCAGGATAACCCTTCACTTTATCAAAACCGAGCTGGGTCAGGGCGACAAAACTCAACGCTGATCGGTGGTGTGTTTGACAGTAAACAATGACCTCATGCTGCTCATTAATACCTGCGGATTGTAATATATTACGCAGTGTTTCGTTATCTTTCAAACGTAGGCTGTTATTTTGATCTATTAACAATGACCAGTCTACATTGATTGCCCCTGGAATATGTCCCGCACGCTCGGCAAATTTCTTTTTACCGCTATATTCCGCGTCCGATCTTGCATCCATAAAGATGCAGGCTGGGTTATCAAGTTGTTCCATGATGTATTCTTTAGTGGCGATTACATTATCCTGGAATTCAATCGTATAAGTACTCACGCTTAGCTGTGGTAGGTTTGCCTCTGTTTCTAGCGGGAATCGTTCATTTGCCCAGGCGTGTATACCACCGTTTAATAAGCTCATTTTTTGATGGCCAATAGCGGCTAAGGTCCAAAGAAACCGTGCTGCTTTTCCACCACCCTCGTCATCATAGGTGACCACATGTGTGTCGGGTGATATGCCCAATTCGCCGAGCAAGGCCTGTAGTTGCTGTTTGTCTGGCAACAGTCCCATCACTGGCGGCCGCGTAGCGACTATTTTTGTATAGTCTAGATAGACTGCGCCGGGTATGTGAGACTGCGAATAAAGCGATGACTTACACAGATCTATAAGTATCCCATTTTCTTGCTGAAATGTTTCTTGCGCAACAGCTGCCGCCAAGTCTGCAGCTTCAACGATGTATGGAAATAGTGTTTTCATAGGAATTAATGATAAGTTTGGTTTGGTTAATATTAATGGACCGGTACTAGTTAGTGTCCGTCCACAAACGAGGATATTTTCCCAAGATCAAGGCGCACGAATTTTTTAAAGCGCAGCATAGATTACTATGTGAGCATTTAAAAAATACGCGCAACGCAGATATTGGGAAAATAGACCGTTTGTGGATGGACACTAGTTAACGAGCGCCACTAGTAGATCGAGATGACAACCTAATTTGAAGGCGCATATTACTGACAGACGTTGCATACGCAAGGGCGGTTTCCTCGGCTATTCTATCGTCACAATAGAGTTGATAGAGAGATTGATCCATGGTGCACATACCACTATTGGTGTCTTTATCCATCATTTCGTGTATATCTGAGAATTTCCCGCGTCGAATTAGATCTGCGATTCGCGGTGTCACCAACAATATTTCCGCAGAGACGGTACGCTCTCCATAGATAGTGGGTATGAGTTGTTGCGATACAATCAGCTTAATATTGTTGGCGAGAGTATGACAAATTCTTTCGTGTTTTTCTTTTGCAAACATGTGGATAACACGATCTAAGGCTTGAATCGCATCGTTGGCGTGTAATGTGGCGAGGCATAGGTGCCCGGTATCTGCAAATTCCAGTACATCTTCCATAATGTCCGCTTCTCGCACTTCGCCTACCATGATAACGTCGGGGGACTGGCGTAGGGCGTTAATGAGCGCATTGTGGTAAGAATTTGTATCCGAGCCAATTTCACGCTGATTCACAATAGATTTTTGTGGTGGAATGATATATTCAATGGGGTCTTCCACGGTAATGACGTGCCCAAATTCATTCGTATTACGATAGTCCACCATCGACGCCAATGTGGTGGATTTACCGGTGCCCGAAGGCCCCACCACAAGAACCAGGCCTCGACGCAGCATGACAATGTCTTTGAGTATCTTCGGGATCCCGAGCTCTTCAAAGCTCGGGATGAGATCCGGTATCGCCCGCACTACCATGGCAAATTCACCACGTTGTTTGAAGATATTAAATCGAAAACGTCCAATATTGGGTATCGCGTGCGCGATATTGATTTCGGGACTCTCTTTAAAGGCGGCAAGATGTGCAGGCTGCATAATAAGTTGCGCCATCTTTTGAGTCGCACTATTGGTTAAGGGGGGTACATTACAGGGCTGTAGCTTTCCATTAATTCGTAGCGCCGGTGCTGAGCCGGTAGACAAAAAGAGATCGGATGCCTTGTTTGACACCATAGTTTTCAGTAGTTAAGAGAGGAGTTCCATTGGTGCGCCGTGGGCAGAC
>JBGMRO010000376.1:0-4592 GCA_048061555.1 Thiohalomonadales bacterium
TCCGCTCCATCCGTGACATGGTCGATAATATTTTCTATTCGGTTGTCTTCAAAACTTCTTCTAACCATTTCCGCATGATCCAAATTATCTTCAACTAATAGAATTCTTATAGGTTCGCCCGCAGCAATAGATAATTTCACGCTATACTCCTGGCCTGTTGTGAATCTATTTGTGGTAATTCAAAACAAAACGTTGTCCCAAACCCCAAACCTTGGGACTCGACCCAAATCTCACCTTCATGCACTTCAATAATTCGTTTTACAATTGCTAATCCTATCCCTGTACCTTCGGAGTGGTTATCCAATCGCTCGAACAAATCGAATATTTTGTTGTGATATCGTGACTCGATGCCCAACCCGTTATCTCGAACCAAAAACACTTTCATATCCTTATTTTTTTCGCTCTCACGCATGCCGACATCAATAATCGTGGCTACGTCATGTCGGCGGTATTTAATCGCATTTTCAATTAGATTAAGATAAACCTCCTTAATACGCGGCTCTTGCACATATACAGATGGCAAATTTTCGTCAACGTTTATTGATATCTCGGAGTTACTGATTTGAACCGCCAACATATCTAACACTGAATCGACTAAACTATTCAAGGGTAACCATTCACACGGCATAGGTTTTCTGCCAATGCGAGACAGGGCTAGCAAGTCATCTAATAATTCCTGCATGGTCATGGCGGCGTTGCTGATTCTAGTAAGATCCGCATCAACCCGGACCTTGTCATTTGCTGCAATATCTTTTTTTAACAAGCCGATAAAACCACTGATGGTTACTAATGGACTTTTTAAATCATGCGACGCTGTGTAGGTAAATCTCTCCAGCTCAGCATTTTTATTCGCCAAAGATTGCAAAAGTGTTTCCTTTTCATGCTCGGCAAGTTTACGATCAGTAATATTCTGAATCATGGCTGCTACGATTTTACCTTTATCGGTCTTCACGGGCGTCAAGCTAACCTCAATTGGGAATTCGCTACCATCTTTACGTAAAGCATAGATGTCTAAACCATCGGCCATGCGACGTTGCCGACCCGTCTTTACAAATTTTTCACGAAGAAATCCATGTTGTTCATAGCGATCGGGTACCAACAGCTCTAGAGGTTGGTTTATTAGCTCAGACTCTTCGTAACCTAACATATGCAACAATGCCGAATTTACGAGTTCTATTTTCCCAGCACCGTTTATAAGTAATATACCGTTAGCGGCATTTTCTAGTACACCCCGAAATTTTGCCTCATTACTCGCAAGCTGATCCCGACTTTCCTGTAACTTGCATTTTTCGCTATGGATTGTTTTTAATAAACGACTGAAACTTTGGTAGAGACTGAAAATTTCATGACTTTCCTGGGTCTTTAGGTCGACCGTATAGTCTTGATCTACAGATATTGTTTCCATTTGTCGCGTAATTGCTATAATTGGGCGGGTGAAATAGGTTTGCAACCACAACGCCAACGTATATGACAAAATTAAAATTAGGGGGAGACCAATACCAAATAACCAGTAATACTCTTTACGTTTTTCGGAAAGATATTCTGGATTTATACGTAAATAGACTGAGCCGAAATTTGTTCCCACATATTTAATTGGCGAAAACACGTGTAATATGTCTTCTTTTATATATGAAATATTTTTCAACAATGATGGCGGTTCGATACGCAATTCGGGGGATCTTGAATAGCTAAAAATAACATCGCCGTGAGTATCATATACAAAGGCGTTAAGCACAGTTTCATACTCCCGAAGCTTAGATGAGGCGTCTGCAGCAATTGTAAGATCACCAAACAACACCATTTTTGCGAAATCTTGATTTAAAATTTTACTCTTGTTACGTGCTTCATGAATTGAGTGTTGGTGTAAGTTCGCTAAATCCATAAATAAAATGGCAATTAAAGTGGCTGATACAATACTTCCTGAGGTGAGAAATATTATCCATGTCAATCGATTTTTAATCGACAATTTATTGAGAAAATTAGTCATCACTCAGAAATATTTTCAACATTGAATGATCCCTCGCTGATAAAGAGCGCATCTTCGAGTCAATTTTATCGTGCCCATATATAAACAGACACCGCTTATTCGATTTGCAAGGATCTACATCTGTGTGTTTGCGGTTGTTTCTATCGGAAGATTATAGTCGTTGCCCCATTCAACCCAGGAACCATCGTACTGTGAGACATTACGATCCAATTTTCGTAACACAAAATACGTGAGCGCGGATTGCTTACCCCTATTACAGTACGTAATTATAAGTTTATCTCGCGCAACGTTTCGGTAAATGTGCTCTAACGAGGCCCTATCCTGTAAGGTCAGCATACCGCCTATTTGTATGAAATTTTTATTCCAGGGTATGTTTATCGCAGACGGAATGTGGCCAACGCGTGTGGCGCTAGATTTTATACCCAGGTATTCATCGCTATCACGCGCATCGATAATAATTGAATTCTTGTCACCAATAGCAAGGCGCACAAAAAATTTTGTCGTTAATCGACTCGGCTGGACTTCGCTATAAAATTTCTTAGCGGGTAAGCGATGGACATCGTCACTCATGGCATATTTTTTTCTGACCCATCCCGGATAACCGTAATTGAGTAGTGCTGTACGTCTATGTCCATGGACTTCAAGCACCCAAAACATCCGTGCAGCATCGATATATTTTCCGTCACCGTAGATAATCACATTCTTTGAAGAATCTATACCTGCCTCACCGAACAATCGTTGAATACTTTGTATGCTGGCTATTTGATCTGCGGGCTTAGTTTCCCTAAACGTTTTCGCCACTGGAATGTTAATCGCATTTTTTATGTGTTTTTTATTGTAGGTTACTGCAGGCCGTACATCCAATATAACTAAATCATTAATAGTGATATGATTAATTAACCATTCTGGTTCAACTAACAACAACTTTCCCGCACTTTCACCGACTACGGCGGGTGCAGCCGACAAGAAAGGCGAAATGAATGCGGAAACCAACCAGAAAAACCTGAACAATTTGAGTGAATAGCCGGTTGTATGGGAATTCATTGTTTTACCGAGACAGTTGAGCCATTCAGAAAGAACTATTCTGCTACGTAACCGTATTTCACGCCCCATGATGTGATTTCTCAAACTTATTACGAGGTATTTTAACCGGGCCACAAAATCTGTAACTAAAGTGTAGACTATTTAATACATGCAGGACTTCTGTACAGACGCTTTCAAAACAACCTTGGTTACAACTTAAACCTAGATTAAGCATGTCTCTGTAAACAATTACGAGTAAAGCTGCGCGTGCCTCAAACATTAAATCATGACTGTACAAATATCAACCAAATTGAGAATATGAAAGCCAAACCAGTTCCCGCGACGTCGAGACCTGCTAGCGCTTGACACACCTAACGATTATAAAATTTTCCCATCTCCTGCGGTTGCAGGCTTTCACGATGCTACACTCAATACTGTTAGCAATATCTTGTATATCATTTTTACGCTCAACTGAAGGACTAGGATCGACTATTCTAACATCGCTAATTCATCTGGCCTGTGTAGCGTTAGGCAGCCATGCTTCACTGTAATGAGTCCTGATTTTTTCCAATGATTTAATTGAGCGGTAACAACATTTTTTGGAATTCCTGAAATATTCCCCAATTCCGTATCATCAAACGACATACCTATTACCAATCCATTTTTTGTCTGTCTGCCATAAGCACCGGCTATCTTACGCAGGGTATCCGCTAATCGTATTGAAATGTCATCATGTAGTGAATCTCTAAGAAAATCATAGGTAGAACGGAGACGCCGAGACATAACAGTCAACATCTCTAGACTGATTTTCGGATTATCGAGCAAGAATTGCCTAAACGGATCGCGTTGAATTACCAGCAATTTACACACGTCTACCGTTACGATACTAGCCGTTCTAGGCTCTTCATCGAACAAGGCAATTTCCCCGAACGCCTCTCCCTCCGATAACTCACCAACTTTGATATCCTCATTATCTGCTATATGAATATAGACGCTCAGTTTTCCCTGTACGACGATATACATATCTTCTCCAGGATCTCCTTGCTTAATCAAACAATGTTTCGCGGGTACTTTAATTTCATGGGTAATAGCGGGAAGTTCCGTCATATTGACGGAACTTAATTCTTCGAATAACGGATGTGCGCCTAAAAATAGTCGTTTATCAACCAGCGGATGCATGCACTTTCTCCTATGAATAGTTACCCAAAGCGTCTAAGATTCAGGCTTTATTGCCGTCTTATTTTATTCATAGCTTCGTTGAAATTCCTTGCAATAGGCCAACTATTACGCGTCATTTCGCCTCGCTATGGATAAAATATGACAGGCACTAAACACCCAAATCTCAAACGCGTTGGGTATACCCAACGCGTCAGTGACCGATGTAGGTTCTTAGGAGAACGTGGTATCGGTTACTGATGTGTAAGTTTAAAGATTCACTCTAGTTTAGTGTCCATCCATAAACGGTCTATTTCCCCGATATCTGCGTTGCGCGTATTTTTTAATTGCTCACATATTAGTATATGCTGCGCTTTAAAAAATTCGTGCGCCTTAATCTTGGGAAAATATCCTCGTTTGTGGACGG
>JBGMRO010000377.1:0-4570 GCA_048061555.1 Thiohalomonadales bacterium
TCAGTGGCAAATGTTATCCAATTTTTCTGCGAACTATTTAAATTTTGCTGATGAGCGTAGCCTGAAGCAATTACTACGTAGTTATAATGTTGCCGCAAAAGTGGATCGTCAGACTGCGCGGGAAATGAACAATGTACTAGATAGCATAGTGGAAATTGATATGCAATCGACAATGAAGCTGATCAGTGGTATTCCCATTCAAGGTTATAAAATTGTCATGATCGTTCATGGGGATTTATACTCAAATGAAGGCGATATGTACCTATTTTTTACCGTTCTCGCAAAATATTTTTCACAATTAACCAATATAAATTCTTTTAGTCTGTTAGAAGTACATGATATTGATTGTGGGGAAGTGCATAGTTGGGATTGTAATGTTTCAGGATTGATTGTTTGATGGAGAAAAGTATGCATGAAAAAAACATATCTAATGAGACATTATTTCTTTGCAAAGATGGTGGGAAGAAAGATTTACTGTTAGAGTCTGCCCTTTCTTCTGCCTTTTATTTTCAAGTTAAGCGGTTAATTGATAGACAATTTGCAGTATCAAAACCAGGTTACTCAGGGGCTATCGCGTCGGAGGCTGTCTTGTTTGGCACAAATTCAAGTTTAGGTTTCCCATTGCGAGATGTGCAGAATATTCGTTACCTGCAAAGTGGACAAACCGGGCTTCCTCAAGTTGAAATGACCGTAAATTTTGCAGGGCTATGCGGTTCGTCCTCACCCTTACCAGAATTTTACAGTGAAGATGTCATTTACTCTAAGGAAGACATCTCGCCGAGCGGAAAATTTTTAGATTTCTTTAACCATCGATTAATTTCTTTTTTTTACCGTAGTTGGGAAAATGTCCGTAGTATTGATGAATACGAACTTGGCGCAAGTAATAAATACTGTAATTATCTATTTTCGATGTTTGGCATGCGAGGTAGAGAATTTAGGGATAACAGTGACATAAATTGGGAACGTTTGTTACCCTACGCATTATTTTTCCGTATTGGTCCGGTATCTGCGTCTAGTTTAAAGAAAGTATTGGCACACTATTTTTGTCTGGAGTCTGTTTCAGTGAGACAATTTATAAAAAAGGAAGCTGCGTTTCGGCCGCAAGATACCAATAGTCTGGGACTCGGGAATACAAATTTGGGCGATAATTGTTCGATAGGTAATTCTATAACACAATTGAATAGTTGCTATAGATTGATATTGGGGTCGTTATCCTATCGTCAGTTTCGAAATTTTTTACCTGATAGAGCGGAATTATCAATTTTACGAAAATTGGCCTCATTACTAATTCGAAAACCTATATCCATGCAAGTAGAGCTTAACGTGGACTCTAGCGATATACCGCAAATGGTACTGGCGAACGCAAATATTTTCCAATTAGGCTACAATAGTTGGTTAGGTAAACCAACGGAACCGCAATTTACCTTAATTTTGTGAGGAAACCTTGCTAGCAAGAACAATTATATTTCTTGGGGAACGTCGTTAACGACTGTATTATCGCCCAGTGTACTATATATAGATTATATGCTCGGATATGGAATTTGAAAAATACAGAAAACTTGATCTCATACCGCACCCGCCTACAGCCTTAACGCCTGTGTTTTCCAATTTTAATATTCTAAAAATGGTTGAATCCTTCGGTGTAAGCCGTATAAACACTTGTCGTTTTGCGCAAATTGTACGATTGTTGGTATTAGTTGCAATTATTTCCTCAATGTTGGCTTGCGTCACCCAAGAAAAAGCTAAGCTGCGATATGTGGGGGAAGAGTCAATATATCCTGCAGTCGCTTACGTATTCGATTTAATGTCTGCAAAGATAATCAAAGCGGATGTTGTTGAAAATGAATACGTTTCCTCCTACATCAAGTACCCCGGGTGGGGACGAATCAACCGGTTTCGATTCTATGTGTCAATTCGTGATCATATTATTAGTACTGAAATCGCAGATGTGCAAATACAAGTTTACAGAGGTGGGTTCGAGAGTTGGCAAAATGACACCGTATCGTCTTTAGTCGATGCAGAAGTTGTTGCGCAAAATGTTACTAATAAAATTATACGAGCGATAAAAGATCCCAAAAAAACCGAGTCGACAAAGAAAAAAATATTGGCAGACCTCAATTTCAATTGGATTGTGTTAAAAGATTTTGATCCGAGCCAGCGGCAGCAATGGGTAAGCAAAAATATGCAAGCTCGAGAATATCAATTCAATTCCACGATAGATCGGATATTAAAGTCGCGCAATCGAAAAAAATATGGCAAGTATTTAGTAAAATTGTCGAAAGAGGATATTGAAACTAAATCGAGAATAAATTTGCAGTTCTATAGTAATAATACACTCTATACTCGCCTCCACATCGGTGACCCTATATCCGTAACAGGACGACTCATGGAGGCAAAATATTCCGATCAAATGAACGTACTAAACGTGATTCTTACCGATTTTCGATAGATAATAGGTGAGAGTGAACACATCTTTTTGTGCCCACATGCAAATATAGATATCAACGCCAAAATATTAATGTCATCTCTTGTCCAGTCTTAAAATTAGCCAATATTGAGGTGGGGTGAGAGTTCTGCGGACAACGCAGAACTGGAAGTACTTAATATACGTATAACGAAGATATTGGGAAAATAGACCGTTTATGGAAGGGCACTAACTAGTGCCCTTCCATAAGCGAGGATATTTTCCCAAGATCAAGGCGCACGAATTTTTTAAAGCGCAGCATAGACTACTATGTGAGCATTTAAAAAATACGCGCAACGCCGATATTGGGAAAATAGACCGTTTATGGATGGGCACTAACTAGCTACAGCCCTTGGGACGAGGTAACCCCGCGATTTTATTGGCACATTTTATTAATCCGGTAGGGAAAAGCGAATATATATATTTTTGGTCACTGCGATCTTTGCCGTATTTTTTTTTCATAATCTTGGAGAATGCGCGGGGCTCACACACAACTCCGTTATCTTGGAAGTGATTTCGAGCTAAATTAATTATGTCCCAATGTTCATCGGTCAATTCTGGGATTCTCTCTGTCTTTGATATTATATCGGCGAGTTCCGCGCTCCACTCATCGAGGTTTTCCAACCAACCTGCTTCGCTCAATGCGATTATTTTACCACCGACTTCTGCTTGCATTTTAGATTCTCCTAAGCCTATCAAAATTGTTGACTAATTCTATAGGATATTAACGGGAAAATCCATATAAGTAAAAGCTTATATATTATTTTGTATCCTACGTAAGCTCGCGCGTAAAAAACCGATGTCGGATAAAACCATGATCGGTAATCAATGCTAGCGTGCTATTTGTATAGTGAATTTTTCCTAGATTCCACGGTAATATTATGCCCGGTTACATTATGCACAAATTAGATGCTTCTATGTATTTGAAATATATGCTAATAAATTCGGTGGCTAAATATTACCCGCTTTTATCCGGAAATCCAGCCTAGCTCTCGAAAAGGTATGAACTAGTTCACAGATTATGCATGTATCACATGGTTTAATAATATCAGTATCACGATAATTCTCAATAACTCTCATTGCGCAAGTGAACGGAGGAATTAGATGAAAGCAGGGGACGGAATTTCACGTAGAAAAAATATGGCTTATATAGCGGCTATTTTCCTTTTAGCCTTTGCGGGCAGTTATGTGGATATTTATCTCAAGCAATTACAGTCTGCGGCGCAATCGACGCACGCATTTTTACCAATATTTCATGCCAGTTCTTCAATTTCATCGAAAGGGGAATAATATGGGCTCAAAATTAGGCGTTTCACACGGTCCGACATCTCGTCCAGAATATTTTAGTCTCGACTCATTGGACGATGAATTGGAATATGGAATTCTATCACTTCAGGATGACGATATCCTCGATTTAAGCTTTTTAGAAGACAGCGAGGTGGAGTATCAATGGGGCGATTCTGATCTTGACATAGAGATCAATTCTGTCGATGGAAACTTAACAAACCATGCCCACGGTAGCTATGAGGACAGAGGCTACTAGAAGAATGGAAGGATTTCTGGTACCTATTCTATCGATTCGCAAGGAATGGACGCAACTTAAGTTAAATTATAGCACTCGTGATTGGAAAGGCATTGCTGGAGCAGACTAGGCTTCATACGCCGGTATTTCTTGTACCAATACCCAAGGTGCGACTACTATCGCCCAAAATAATGTTGTTGTCAGCGCGTAACGAGTGGCAATCTCATCGGTGGTGTGTGCAATGCGCGCATGGCCAAACCATGCCTCCAGCGAAATTTTATCATCCATGAGGAATTTATCTGCGACCGTCACTAAATCTAAGTCCGAGTCGATATTAATCAACACACCACGGGCAAAGTAGATTTGTAGGTCCGGCCACGCAATTTTTCCGGTTTCCTGGTTTAGTAAACTTCGGCGTTCTTTTTCGGGTAAATTTTTCATAGAAATCGTTATTTTATGGTGCCCTTTCCGTGTTTATCCAATATTGTAATTATTATTTAGGATAGTCGCATGACGATCGTCCTACGTACTATACCCAAAGCGTCTAAGATTTAGGCTTTATTGCCGTCCTATTTTATTCATAG
>JBGMRO010000378.1:0-1954 GCA_048061555.1 Thiohalomonadales bacterium
CTTAAACTCTTAAACTCTTAAACTCTTAAACTCCGAAACTCCGAAACTCCGAAACTCCGAAACTTGAGTGATTAACTTACCCTGCCCTCGTTCTCTATCACAAAGCCAGGTAGTTTTAGCCACCAAATTTGATAAATCGATATACAAAATTGTGCCGCAAACGAGGCCCCCATTAATGCACCGCTAATCATCACGACCCACGCAAAGGGTGCAAATACCTTGGTTAAATACCAGGAGGCGATATCCGCCAATATAGCCACGAACGGGATCACTATTAGCAGGCATTTAACCCAAAGTGGTCTTATATAGGCGTGGCTGAAAATAGTACTAACAATAAAAAAGATAAAAGTAATACCAAATAAGTGGATGTGTGATACCCGTACCAAGGTAAACAAATCCATACCGGTATCTTTTTCTGTCATTGTAGCCAGATTATCAAATTCTGAAAAATTGGGGATATGCGGGTTTGTTCCGTTATGGCAGGTCAGACAGCGATTTGCAATTATCGATTCGACGCCGCTGCTACCGAAGGTTTGTTTTTCCGCACCGCTGCGCACCCAGGCACTAATTTGGATTTTTTCGGCATCGGGTAGCATATTTGCCATGGGGCCCTTTAGTGCGGCCTCAAGCCGGGTATCACTATCACTACCACTATAGGCAATAATGAGATCGTTTACCGAAAGGCCAGGCTTGCCATCGCGACCCGCATGAGACGAAAATATATATATCATCGCAAATAAGTAACCCGTGCTCAAGACTATCAACGCCGAGGTAAAGAGCACCCGGTGTCCCATGGGCAGAAATTGAAAGTGTACACAACCGATTTTATTCATTATTTTCTCTTTATAAATTTAACCTAGCTCGCAGCTTATATATACATTAACATCTATACATATTAATATATTAACATGTAATGGTGTTACTTGACTTTAATTAACTATTGATCGTCAGAATTAGAGTTCTAGTATAAATAATCCACACAATAGGATGTTTTTATTGTCTATAGAAAGCGCAATCGACCGCCGCAGGTTCAAGAAATTAACACCACTACCGATGACATACTAGTACGTCTTCAAGGTAAGAACTATTTCGTAAATTTCGAGTGAAACTAAGGACATGGATATTAAAATAATTCTCGATTCTGCCAATAAACTGTTGGACGACTCTATACTGAATTATAGGGGTGAACCCGTAGGCACGGCAGCCGCCGTAGATGAGAGTGTCGAGGCAGAAAACTATACAGAGTGTTTTGTGCGAGATTTTGTACCGAGTGCATTAGTCTTTTTAATGGATGAAAAATACACTATTGTAAGAAATTTTTTGATCATGGTAGAACGTATTCGCTCCCAACTCCCGGTAATGGCAGGGCATGAACGCGCACTTGGGCTCATGCCCGCTAGCTTCAAGGTGCCGCAGGAAGACGGCGACTCGATTACGGCTGATTTCGGTGAGCGTGCGATTGGTAGGGTAGCACCGGTAGATTCCGCGATGTGGTGGATGTTGATACTGCGTGCCTATGTACTTACCAGTGGTGATATTAAACTGGCGCAAACTGCCGAATTTCAAAGCTCCATGATCATGAGCGTGCGCATGTATCTATCGGAGAGCTTTGAGACCTCCCCAGCAATGTTGGTCCCTGACGCCTCCTTTATGATCGACCGACGTATGGGCGTATACGGACATCCATTAGAGATCCAGGCAC
This sequence comes from Thiohalomonadales bacterium, assembly GCA_048061555.1. Taxonomy (GTDB): domain Bacteria; phylum Pseudomonadota; class Gammaproteobacteria; order SZUA-152; family SZUA-152; genus JBGMRO01. The sequence continues at coordinate 1,703 of JBGMRO010000378.1, forward strand.
TGTTTTATGGCATGTTACGTACCGCCCATGATTTAATTTTACCGAATAAAGAAAATATCGACTTGCTAAAAAATATTAAAAAACGTATGCAAACCCTAAGGTCCTATGTGCGGATCTACTACTGGCTTGATCGGGAAAGGCTGAATGAAATACATCGCTTTCGAAGTGAAGAATTCGGTGAAGATGCAGTCAATTTGCTTAATATATATCCAGAATCGATCCCGGAGTGGATAGATGGCTGGGTGCCCGAAG
>JBGMRO010000378.1:2054-4549 GCA_048061555.1 Thiohalomonadales bacterium
TATGCAAATTAATGTCGATCAACTAGAGATTCCCAAGGCATCGGCGTCGGCCGCGCTAGCCTTGGATATTGTCAGCCGAGATGATCCAGATATGCAGCAATTGGAATCGGCAATTATGCACGACCCGGTTCTGGCTAGTACCTTATTGCGATATGCCAATTCACCCTTGATGAGACGCTCGACGTCTGTGTCAAATGTGCCTCATGCGCTACAACTATTGGGCCTGAATAGTATAAAAAGTGCGATTGTGACCGCGACGATGCGAAGTTTATTGCCCAAGGGTAGCGAAATCGGCACGAGCATATTGCAGCACATGACATCTATATCCGCGCTATGTAAATTAATCGCCGTTAACATTTGTGCTGATTCAAGTGACGAGCTAGAGTTTCTGGGGCTAGTGCACGATGTAGGTATACTGACCCTTTTTTCCAATTATAACGAAAGTTATGGTGAGGTTTATACTAAAGCGAAAAAAGCAGGTTTGCCGCTGGACCAAATAGAAGAAACTGAATTTGGGTTTAATCATGGTCTCGTCAGTGCCCGTACCGCACAGGACTTTCGCCTACCTGAGCTGCATATAGAATTGTTAAATGAGTTTCACAATAGGGCACCCTTGTTGGCACTCGCATCTGAGAAGGATCGTGATACCTGTATTTTGGCCCTGGCCCACCGCTTATACCAGGAATCTAATTCGTCGGTACTGGAAGAATCAATCTTGGAAGAGGAGTCTCATTTGGCAGGCCTGCTCGCGTTGACCGATACACAAATAGGCAAAATAAAACAAGATTATCACCACGTCATAAATAGCTAAACCTAAAGCGTATTGAGTATATACCCATCACATATAGGTTTCCCTAGTAAAGTGTGCGTCATATTTTCTCCGTGGTAAGGCGCGAAGACGAGTAATAGTCGACCTATTGCGAGGAATTGCAACGTGGCCATGGAGGAAATAGAACGTGCAATTTACAGGGAAACCTATATGTGATGGGTATATAATACCGCTTCTGTTTTACGATCCTATTTACCCCCCAACTACAGGGCACTGAAGATTTTTAGTAGAATGATGGGCTGCGGGCAAACGCCTGTATTTCGTGAAAAATGTGGTCATTTTCTTGGCAGTGGAAACTATTTATTGATATGGCACTATTAAGTATAGACAAAGTAAGCATCGCCTATGGCGATAGACCCTTGTTAGATAAGGTGAATTTTGAACTGGAAGCAGGGCAGCGCATCTGCATCGTGGGCCGCAATGGTGAAGGAAAATCTACCCTGCTCAATATCCTAATGGGAAATATCAAGCCGGATGAGGGCGCATTGTGGGTCAATTCAAGCACGCGCATCGCAAAATTAGAGCAATCGGTTCCAGACGATGACGAGCGCAGTGTATTTGAGGTCGTTGCCAGTGCGTTGGATTCTATTCGGGCGCTCTTGGACGAATACGACGATATCGCCAAGTCATTGGGTGAACATCAAGACGACAAGCTTATGGCGCGATTGGGTGAATTACAGCAACAATTAGATACCGCAGATGGTTGGCATTGGCAACAACGAGTCAATCGAGTCATTACACAATTGGCGCTACCTGAACACGAGAACATGAAAAATTTGTCAGGAGGTTACAAACGTCGTGTCTTACTGGCGCGGGCATTGGTTATAAACCCCGATGTTTTGCTGCTTGATGAACCCACAAATCATCTGGATATTGCCAGTGTACAGTGGTTGGAAGACTATCTGCTTGCGTTTAACGGGGCACTGATTTTTGTTACTCATGATCGGACATTTTTGCAACGCCTAGCCACGGATATCCTTGAATTAGACCGTGGTGTACTCGAAATGTATCCCGGTAATTATAAGACGTATTTACAAAGAAAGGCGGAAAATCTTGCAGCCGAGGCTACCCGGAATGCCTTGTTTGATAAGAAACTCGCCGAGGAAGAAAAATGGATTCGACAAGGCATCAAGGCTCGCAGAACCCGCAATGAAGGTCGTGTACGTGCCTTGCAAGCATTACGTAAAAAACGGGCAGAACGTTTAGATCAGCAAAAAAATGCAAAATTTAATCTAGAAAAGTCCGAATCGTCTGGAAAAGTGGTTGTAGAAATCACGGATATTCATTTCTCCTATGCAGAGACAACGCTTATCCAAGGTTTTTCTACCTTAATTACCCGCGGAGATCGTATAGGGTTCATTGGGAAGAATGGCGTCGGTAAGTCGACGCTGTTGAAGCTTATTCTTGGCAAGCTTGAACCGCAAAGCGGGTCTATTAAGTCAGGTACACGCCAGGAAGTCGCCTATTTTGATCAACAACGTGCATTACTGGATTTTGATAAAACGGTGATTGACAACCTCAATCACGGCAGTGATTTTGTTGAGGTGAATGGTCAATCACGCCATGTGATCGGCTATTTGCAGGATTTTTTATTTACCCCGCAACGGGCTCGATCACCGGTACGCTCTTTATCGGGCGGTGAATGTAATCGCCTGTTATTGGCGCG
>JBGMRO010000379.1:0-4543 GCA_048061555.1 Thiohalomonadales bacterium
GATACTGATCATCAGTTTAGCGGGTATTTGCGATTTTGTACCCCCCTAGATTCACATAATCCTCGATTAATCAGTCGGGTTACCGAAGTCCACGCAAGCTATCGGCGCACCTCGTAAAACTAAAATATTGAACGTTAATAAAACAAATTCGCAGACGGTCTTGGTCACGGGATGCTCCAGTGGTATCGGCTATTGCGTCGCGCATGGACTCAAGCTACGCGGTTATCACGTCATCGCCACCGCTCGCGCTATATCCGACGTAGAGCGTTTGCGGCACGAGGGCCTGGACACCCTACAATTAGACCTCAGTGACAGTCAGTCTATAAAACGTGCCGTATCAGAGGTTCTGACCTTGGCTCAGGGTCGCCTATACGCTTTATTCAATAATGCCGCTTATGGTCAGCCCGGTGCAATCGAAGATCTGCGCCGCGAGGTATTACGCGAACAGTTTGAAACCAATGTATTTGGCACTGTGGAATTAACCAACCTGCTAATACCTACCCTGCGTGAGCAAGGACGCGGCAGGATTATCCAGAACAGTTCCGTGCTCGGCTTTGTTTCATTACCACTACGAGGTGCCTATAACGCCAGTAAATATGCCTTGGAAGGCATTAGTGATACCCTGCGGCTGGAATTGAAAGGCAGCGGCATCAGTGTTTCACTAATAGAACCTGGGCCGATAGAAAGTCATTTTAGGGCCAACGCCTTCGCCATGTTTAAAAAAAATATTGAGGTTCAAGGCAGCCCACATCGTGACCTCTATCTGCAAACAGAAAATAGATTGACTCAAGATGGACCGGCGGTCCCGTTCACACTACCACCGACGGCAGTGTTAAAAAGAGTCATCCACGCATTAGAAAGTCCGCGACCCAAGACCCGCTATTTCGTCACTTTTCCGACCTATTTTTTTGCATTATTGAAACGACTGTTGACCGATAAGGCGCTAGACCGCATCCTCGCGATGACTTCCAAACCGGCAAAAAAATAGACCGTCAGTATTTTTACTACCGTCTGTGTTTAATAGCGCTATTTTTCAGCGAGCTAAGCGCTCTCCCCCGCATGGCCTACTAATTGCAATATTGCCTTCATCTACAGGAAAGTTTTGCAACAGACGGCTAGTCGAGCCGTTCTGTGAAACATCAAACCTGCGGGCCACTTCCGTATTCTGTATACCCGTAGAGCAAAATCACGTCGTTTGCTTAAGTCGTCGCAGTTATGCGCCGATAACAAGTCCGTACTGTTAACGATTCTAACGCAGCAAATTCGGCTTACGCAGACGTCATGAAGGTAATTTGTAGGATATCTACCTAAATTAATTTTAGGCCAAGGTTAGGCGGATAAACACAGCATGCCCTAACCCTCTATTTACTTTATTCGAGGAGACTATTATGTATGAAATGATGGTGGAAACGCTATTGATAGCATTTGTACTCGGTGGCATCATGGGCGCAATTACGGCATTACATCTGGCTGCCCCCAAGCGTGTACGCGTCGAAACGAAGTCAGCCGATAGAAATCGCCCGCGCTAGATATCTGGGTTCGAACGAATTAACCTAGCACCAACGATGCGCATTGTGCATCGTTGGTGCTAGGTATCTTAGATATTTTTCGCGCAACGAAAACCGACCTCTTGGCTTTTGACCTGTGGCCGAGAATATGACCTTGCTGCACCGCGAAAGAATACACTCAAGGCGTAATGCCCCGTACCACCACCTCCACCACGCAACACCTTGTGACTTTCCCCAAATGCCTTATTTTTATAGTTGTTGTCTTGATAGGCATGATACCAATCCGCGACCCACTCCCAAACATTTCCCGATAAATCCAATACACCAAACGGTGAGCTATTTTGTGGAAAAGAACCTACCGCGACCACGCCACCGTCCACGTCACTGTTATCACCGGTATTGGTCTTATCTGGGTCCCATTGCGCCCCCCAGGGATAATTCAAGCCTGCGGTACCCCGGGCGGCCTTTTCCCACTCAGGCTCGCTCGGTAGACGCTTGCCAGACCAACGACAAAAGGCATCGGCGTCATACCAACTGACGTCGGTTACGGGTAAATTATCGCGAGTGTTTTTATCTGCCTGCATAGCCTTCAGTAACGCAGCTCTATTTAGGGTACGTGTGTCCAAATCCAATTTAAAATACTCGCTAGCGATCCAACGCAAGGTATCGATATCTGTCGCCTTCAATCTCTCTGTACTTAGATTATATCCGTTCTGAGTCCATGGAAAAGGCTCTGTTTTAGATTTTTCTATAACATAGACCTGATATTGCCGGTTAGTCACCTCAACCTTATCCATCAAAAAGGTCGGCAATGTGACCCTGTGTTCGGGGTGCTCATTCATATAGAGCGGATCCACCAAGCCATATTCTTGTTGTTTATTGTCTTTGTCTTCGAGGTTACTGCCCATAATAAACTCGCCTGCCGGGATACTAATCATTTCAGTGGGTACCTTACTGCGCATTTTCTCACTGCTGGACTGAGTATCGAGAGGGGCTTTATCGCAGGCGGCAATAAGCAGAAAAAGCGAGAGTATGGTCACACAACGACACTTAATACGAAGCTTGATCTCGGCCGTCGTTGTCACAGCTGACGCTACAATACGAAAAGCTTGATTAACCTGTTTCATAGTAGAGATTTATTTGCGCAAATATGAGCTATTATATCGTATCTAGCCGCATCCGATTAGTTTCGGCTATTGGACTATACTATGCCATAATATAGTTATTCTAAGTCGATAATTATTACTCAAGCTTCTGATTTCAAAGACTCATTAATGTCCAACGACTTTATCTTTTTGTGGATCGCGACACTTATCCACCAATAGCCCTAAGACACCCTTGAACCTAAAATCTTGAGATATAATATCTGTATATTGAGTAAATGCCTATCCAATCAATTTTGTACTAATGCGAATTAGTAAATAAGGAATATCCTCGATGGCCGGAACACGTTATACCCTGGAAGTACAGCCCAAAATCCCAAGTCAGCTGGCCCGACTCGAAGAACTGGCCAATGATCTACTCTATAGCTGGGATCGCAACGTTCGTCAGCTATTTTATCGCCTAGACTCTAGTTTGTGGAAACCCTGCGGTCACAGCCCAAAGGTGTTTTTACGGCGTGTTGCACAGCAACGCCTGGAGGACGCGGTTAATGACCAAGTCTTTATGGAGGACTATAATCGAGTTCTTTCGGTATACGACACCTACCATCGCAATAGTAAACAAAAACAGGATCACGGTTTAGACAATGAGACCGATCTAATCGCCTATTTTTGTGCCGAATTCGGTTTTCATGAGAGCCTGCCCATCTATTCCGGTGGATTGGGCATACTCGCGGGAGATCATTGTAAGGCTGCCAGTGACCTCAATTTACCCTTTGTCGGGGTCGGCCTACTGTATCGACAAGGTTATTTTACCCAGACCATCGACAATCACGGCAATCAAATCGCGCACTACGCTACCACTAATTTTTCCGACTTACCGATCACGCCCGCGATGGACAGCCACGGAAAAGAACTTCATGTTTCTGTCAGCTCGCAAGGTCGAGAAGTTGAAATTAAGGTGTGGCATGCAAAGGCCGGCAGAATAAATCTCTATTTATTAGATACCGATATCCCAAAAAACCAAGAAGAAGACCGTTTCATTACCCACCGATTATACGGTGGTGACAAAAGCACCCGTATCCAACAAGAAATTGTCCTCGGCGTGGGCGGCGTACGGGCGCTCAGAAAATTGAATCTTTTCCCCAATATCTGGCACATTAATGAAGGCCACTCCGCCTTCCAAATCATTGAACGATGTCAGGAGCATATTATACGTGGGCTCGACTTTGAAAGCGCACTCGAGGTCGTGGCCTCTGCAACCGTATTTACCACACATACGCCGGTTCCAGCGGGACATGACATTTTTGATCATGAAATGCTGGACTTACATTTAGGTGAAATTGCAGCAGATTTAAAAATATCCAAAGAACGTTTTATGCAACTGGGTGAAAGTCCCGGCAACGATAATAGCTTTAATATGACGTCACTGGCGATGCGGGGATCACGCTACCAGAATGGCGTCAGCAAGATTCACGGTGGCGTTGCCTCGCAAATGGAAGGTTACATATGGCCACAAATTCCTGATACAGAAAACCCAATCTCGTACGTGACCAACGGTGTCCATGTGCCCACTTTTCTGGCGCGCGAGTGGATGAATCTCTTTGATATGCGCTTTAGAGAATGGCGCAATTTACTCAATGACCCAGACTATTGGCATTGTATCAATGACATCCCAGATCACCGCTACTGGAGTCTACGACAGTCGTTAAAGACCGAGATGTTAGAGAGTGTATGCCGGCGCTCGCAGCAACAATTTCACCGCAATGGCTGCAGTCAAGCGCAGATTAAACGCCTGCTCGCGTATATCGAGCCCAAGGAGTCCGACGTACTCACCTTTGGTTTTGCACGACGATTTGCGACCTACAAACGCGCCGCTTTATTGTTTTCCGACCCGGATAGACTTGCCCGCATTATGAGCAACCCAGATCGACC
>JBGMRO010000380.1:0-4532 GCA_048061555.1 Thiohalomonadales bacterium
GGTACGGAGTCTCTAAGGGCTCCGCGCGATGCTATGTTAGATATGTCGAGACCTATATAAAGGCCCATTCTTCACTACGTCTAACGAACTATTCTGCGAATACATTGGGGAATTATCTCAGAGATTTAGACCGAATTAGACAGCTAGAGGATTGGTGTTTCAAATAAATGCTAGTAAAGGAAATGGGTCAGATATTGTTTAGGGATGGATGTGTTGCTGGAGGCAATGAAGCTCTATTACAGTGAAAAGAAATTCAATCTGCAAAAGTTGCTTGAATATGCCAGGGTATGTCGGGTTGAGAAGGTGACGAGGCCATATCTGGAGACCTCTCTGAGAGCAAGAGAACATGCAATATAGCGGCTTCAGTCAGGCCAAGCTTAAGAATCAGACGGCTGATAACAAGCGCCCGTTTGCAGGTGGGCACTAGACTAGTGACTGGATTTTACGCGGCCCAGGGCGAGCCCCTTCAAATTGATGTAGATATGCATATTGTATGTACAATTTTCGATCATAATTTTGATTATGCCTATGATTCTAAGCAATTATTGCCTACTATTGTTCTATAGAAATATTTATGCGATTATATTGATATAGAAATATATTGGGTGGATTCATGGGGCAGTCAGATAAAAGTGAATTGGTTGATCGGCGCAAGGTGTTAACAAAAGCGCTGATTAATGCCGCTGAACTAACAGGTTTAAAACAATCGACAATAGGAAAGATCGTCGGGCTAAGTGCGCCGACAATGACGCGCATGTACGGCGGTACATACTTACTTAAATCAAGCGGGAAAGAATGGGATGCTGCACGTCTCTTTATACGTTTGTACCGAGGTTTAGATGCCATCACTGCAGGCGATGAGCGTTCGTTAAAAAGTTGGATGCGGTCGGATAATTTAGATTTACGTGCAAAACCTATCGATCTAATTAAAGAGTTGTCAGGACTGGTGCATACGGTTGACTATGTGGACGCCTACCGCGCTAAAGTCTGAGTCACACCTTCTTAAAGGTATAGTATGGCGGGTTGTTGAGCACCAGCATACCGTATCAACCTGGAAAATTGTTGATAATCTTGATGAGCATGAAATACTTGAAGAGATTATAGACGAGAGTAAGCCTATCTATCCCGCTAATACTGAGTCCCTACACTATTTGCTAAAAACACCCTTTCGCTATTTTCCAGCCCGGCCTCATGGCTCGCGATTTCGAAAACCAATGGAAGTAGATGGCGTGTATTACGCCTCAGAAGCAATTAGAACCGCATTGGCCGAGATGGCTTATTATCGTGTCACTTTTTTTCTAGCGGCACCGACCAGTATTCTGCCTGTAGAAGCTCAAAAGCTAACCTCTTTTACCGCAAGTTATCATTGTGCTTCAGCGATCGATTTAACCACTAGCGCGTTTCAAAAAAATAGTGAACTTTGGCAAGCTAATGACTATTCGGGTACGCAGGCACTTGCTAAGGTAGCAAGAGAGGCCGGTATCACAGCGATACGTTACCAATCTGTTCGCGATGCAAAAAAAGGCCGAAATGTAGCACTATTAAATCCCCATTGCTTTAGTGTCAACACGATAGCGAACCAACAAGTTTGGTACATGGTGATTAAAGAAAAAGAAGTCTATGCTTCAAGAGCCGATACAATTCGTGCCGATGAAATGTACACTTTTGAGCGAACAAGCTAGTGCATTTCTAGCGCTTCTTCGCTCGAAGTTGTTCCTCCCAGATATACCAAGGACATCAGCGGCCTTTCTATTGCGATTGTAAATACCGTAAGATCGGTAAGAAACTGATGCTGTCGCACACAATGAGAGGTATTGGTTCTGCAATAAAAAAGGCGTAAGCAAATTGTTTGCTTACGCCTTTACGTCGCTGGACTTTTTATATCACCGTAAAATTTATTGTCTCGGTAAAATAAGTGCCGCAATCCTTTAAGTCAGGGGTTTTTACCGTCTATAACAAAAAACTTAGTTAAGCCGCCAAAGCCCCTTTCAACTTATTCATAGCATTTTTCTCTAACTGGCGTATGCGTTCGGCAGAGATACTGTATTTTTTCGCCAGTTCATGCAAGGTCGCCTTTTTTTCTGCCAACCAACGCTGCCGTAAGATATCCTGGCTACGTTCGTCTAGTTCACTCAAGGCTGATTGTAGGCGTTTTCGATCATGGTCCGCGGTGTTTTCCTTTTCGAGTATATTGACGGGTTCGTTGCTCGCATCAGTTAAGTATCCGGCGGGCGCAGGGGTGAAGTCTTCGTTGTCGTTGCCATCACCATAACCGTCGAAGGCCGCATCGTGATTGCTCATGCGTTTTTCCATCTCGACGACAACCGCAGGGTCGACGTTTAAGTCCTTCGCGAGGGCATTGACTTCTTTTTGGTTAAACCATCCCAGGCGTTTTTTACTTTTACGCAAATTAAAAAATAACTTACGTTGCGCTTTAGTGGTTGCAAGCTTGACGATGCGCCAGTTACGCAGGATGTATTCATGAATTTCAGCCTTAATCCAATGCACGGCAAAAGAGACTAGGCGGACATTACGCTCTGGATCAAAACGTTTAACGGCCTTCATTAGTCCGATGTTGCCTTCCTGGATCAGGTCTGCCTGTGCTAGGCCGTACCCACTGTAACCGCGTGCAACATGGACAACAAAACGTAGATGGGACAAAACCATTTGGCGTGCTGCATAGAGATCACCTTCATCGCGCAAACGCGTGGCGAGTTGTTGCTCTTCGCTGACACTGAGCAGAGGGATCTGGTTGACCGACTGAATATAAGACTCCAGACTGCCTGTATGACTGGAAATGTCGATGGTCAGATTCGTATTCATGATTTTGTTTATTCTCCTCAAAGGGTTTAGATTTCTATATTAGCACTCAATTCATGAGAGTGCCAAACTTACCTTAAAGTTCCCGGAAACCGAAAAAACCTTTAAAAATCAAGGTTAAATCTCCATGCTGAGGTCTACATCAGCGTGGTTCTATCGTTCTTAGGTGGCGAGTGACTGCCAGCCATGCCCCAAAAACACCTAGAAATATACTAAAGCTTATTAAAAACAGTGAATTAACGAAATCCAGGCCCTTGATTTGAAATTGGCTCTGGTAAAGTTCGGCCAATTGCGCCACCGGTGTGTTTAATAGGGCCAGAATAAGCTGCAATATCAACCAGGCCGTGAGGGCGGCAAAAAGGCCATACCAGAACCCCACATACAGGAATGGCCGACGGATAAACGGGGTCGTGGCGCCAATTAACTTACTCACCAGGATCTCTTGGCGGTGATTGTATATTGTCAGTCGCAAGGTATTACCCACAATGAGTAAAATAGCGATGGCCAGCAGTCCGGCGAGTATTGCCGCCGCGAGTCGACCTATTTTTATTATAGATTCAAGGCGTTGTAGCCATTCCATATCAACTTTGAGCATATCGACATTGGCTTGAGTACGAATTTTAGTCAGCAATGGCGCTATTTTTTGGGGCTGATTAAGCTCCGCTCGCGGAATCACGGTTAATACGGCCGGTAAAGGGTTGTTATCGAGTTTATTCAAGACGTCACCCAAGCCAGAATACTGCTTAAAATCCTCTAGGCCTTGCTGTGGAGAAATATAGCGTACAGATTCGATCTCTGGCCAGCCTAACAGCTTATTTTTGAGGGCGAGCACTTGTCTCTGCTCGGTTTGGTAACGCATAAAGACCGATATCTGGTTGTTGGTCTGCCAGTGAGTAGTGAGCTGTTGCATGCTATTGACGAAAACAAATAGACCCGCAGGTAAGGCCAAGGCGATGGCGATTACCGCTGATGTCAGGCTCGTACTGAAGGGATTGCGACACAATTGCCCCAAGGTGGTCAGCGATACCCACAGGTGCTGAACAAAATAAACGCGCATTTGCAGCCTCCGAAGTTCGTTAAGGATATCGCGGGATGATGCCAGCGGCAGCGGCGACCAACCTAAAATTGGAATCCGTCAGGATATCGTTACCGAGTTTGTCCTGATAGGTGTTCCAAATCTTATTGGCCTTGGGTTTGTCGCGTTGCATGACATTACCGACTAAAGCCGCTGTAACCAAAAACTCAAGGTGATTCTTATCTTGCGTCGGATTGTTTTTGAGCAAGCCTTCTGCAATAGCGGCCGCGTCAGCAAAACGACGGTCACTCAAGGCCTCAAAAACAGAAATCCAATCTTGTTGTAGGGCGGACAATTTTGTAAAACAATCGCCCTGTTTTATGCGGCGCCAAATAGTTTGTAGATCCTCATCTGATAAAAACGCCTGTATGCCAGTGGAAAAATTCAATAAGGCATCCATCCAGCTGTTTGTGTCCGTGGGCTGACATTCGATAAATACACGAGTTACGGTTTTTAAAGCGTGTTGATAGCGCGCTGGAATGTTGGCGTAGTAGTTACTGCCATCCAGGAACTTATTTCTAAGGTTAACCGCAACGTGTGCATAATTTTGTACCGTATAATAGTTTACCGCCGCCCGAGTCGGCGCGGCGATGGTTAACGGCTGCTGATCTCCGAGAATCCGTTTTGCAGGCACGCT